>NZ_DAMDAY010000001.1:0-19831 GCF_032093475.1 Lysinibacillus sp.
ACCTGAGCCAACATTTGTGAATGTCGTCATGAATAAGCTTTCACCTGTAATAAGTCGCTTTCCAGCACCTAGTAATTTCCCCATTAGACCACTTTGCTGGCCACCACTTGAACCATCGCCAAAAATAGTTTCCATATGGATAGAGTCATCCATCATCATTAATGCCCCTGCTTCTGCAACAACTGTTTCTTGTGGATCAAGCTCAACTTGCACATATTGCATGTCGTCACCAAATAACTTGTAGTCAATTTCATGATTATTCATAAAGGAATTCCTCCAAAAGTAAATTTATTGATATTGTATACGATTATAAGACACAATGGTTTCAATTAGAAATTAAATATTTTAGAAAAAAAGGAAATTAACTAGAAAATGTCGAATATAAAAAACTAGAATGTGTATTATTTATTTTCATTTAACTAAGGGTGTTGTGAATATACATAACCTTAAAGACTTCTATTATTAGAAGTCATCCTCTCAATGGAGGGATTAAAGTTAAGTGGAAATAAGGCCTCTGGCAGTTGTCACTGATCATTATGTAAATAATAGTATTACAAGGTGCAATGTATATTGAAAATTCGGAATTTTGACATATTTTATCTTCGCACAGTGGAAAACACCTCCTCTGTGGATGGTGGATCACCGATGTAATAAGTCGATTTTTTCACTATGGATTTAGTCTGAAGATAAAGCTCTGGCAGAAGAATCGGATTTTCAAAGGAATTGTATAATAAGACAATTCAAAATCCGGACGTAATCGCCCAGGAAAACTAATTCTGTTTACATTTATAGACTCTGTACCTATGGAATACGACTGGTACAATAGCCGAGGCATCATAGAGTATTTCAGGGGGTGTATGTAGTGGAGATTAAAAACTATATCGGTGGTAAATGGGTCACACATTCACATTTACAAAGTATAGCAGTGACGAACCCTGCAAATGGTGAGCAGCTTGCAACTATACCACGCTCAACTTCAAATGAGGTAGATGAGGCAGTTGCTGCTGCTAAGCAAGCACAAAAAAGCTGGGCACTTATACCAGCACCAAAACGTGCAGACTATTTATATGCCATCGGTCAAAAAATGAAAGAAAAAAAGGAATATTTGGCGACCGTTTTAACAAAAGAGATGGGCAAGGTAATCGAAGAGGCTAGAGGAGAAGTGCAAGAAGGAATTGATATGGCTTACTATATGGCGGGTGAAGGTCGAAGATTGTTTGGTGAAACAACACCTTCTGAGCTTGCCAATAAATTTGCCATGAGTGTAAGAGCACCAATTGGTGTTGTTGCACTTATTACACCGTGGAATTTCCCAGTAGCAATTGCTACGTGGAAGTCATTTCCTGCCATCGTTGCGGGAAATACATTCATTTGGAAACCATCGAACGAAACACCAATGATGGCCTACGAAATGGGCAAAATTTTTGAAGAGGTAGGCTTGCCAGATGGTGTAGCTAATATTGTGTTTGGTACAGGTCCTACAGTAGGGACGGCTTTAATTGAACATCCTGACGTCAAGGTTATTTCCTTTACAGGTTCTACTACAACGGGTAGTAAAGTAGCTGAGCTTGGTGGCAAGCATTTAAAAAAGATTTCTTTAGAGATGGGTGGAAAAAATGCAGTCATTGTTATGAATGATGCTGATCTACAGCTAGCTACAGAAGGGATTTTATGGAGTGCATTTGGTACTGCTGGACAAAGATGTACAGCATGTAGCCGAGTGATTGTGCATAAAGATGTAAAAGAACAATTAGAAAAGCGTCTCTTAGATGAAATGCAAAAGCTAACCATTGGGGACGGTTTAGATATGGGCGTTAAAATAGGACCAGTAATTAATAAAGCTGCACTGGAAAAAATAAATCACTATGTGCAAATAGGCAAACAAGAGGGTGCCACATTATTAGCAGGGGGCAGAATATTAAATGAACCACCTTACGATAAAGGATTCTATTATGAGCCAACACTGTTTACGAATGTGAAACCTGATATGATTATTGCCCAAGAAGAAATCTTTGGTCCAGTCGTTTCTTTGATTGAAGTGGCAAATTTAGAAGAAGCAATTGAAGTAAATAATGGCGTGAAATTTGGCTTATCCAGCTCAATTTTCTCGCAAGATGTGAATACAATTTTCCGCGCACAGCGTGACTTAGACACAGGTATTGTTTATGTAAATGCCGGCACAACAGGTGCTGAAATCCATTTACCTTTTGGAGGCACAAAAGGGACTGGAAATGGTCACCGTGATTCAGGTGTAGCAGCTCTGGATGTATACACAGAATGGAAGAGTATTTATGTAGACTACAGCGGTAAATTACAAAGAGCACAAATCGATACAGAGTAACAGATCAACGAAAGGGGATGTTCTTGATGAAAGTTGTTGTATTAGGTGCAGGTTTAATGGGTAAAGAGGTAGCTCGTGATTTAATAAAAAACGATAAAGTTGAGCGTGTGTATTTAGGGGATATCGATGTAAAAGTTGCACAGGATTTTGTAGACACACTAGATACAAATAAGGTTGAGGTTGTAGAGCTACACGCAGAACGTGACGATTCGTTAATGGACGTTATTTCGAAGGGTGATGTTGCCGTCAATGCATTGTTTTATTCGTTCAATGAGCGAGTAGCAAGAGCAGCCATTGAGGCAGGTGTACATTCCGTCGACTTAGGTGGTCATATCGGTGGCGTTACAGAGAAGATATTGGATCTACATGAGGAAGCCAAGGCAAAAGGTGTTACAATCATTCCTGACCTAGGTGTTGCTCCAGGCATGGTCAATATTCTAGCGGGGTATGGTGCCTCGAAATTAGATGAGGTCGAATCTATTAAACTATTTGTAGGTGGTATTCCAACTGAGCCAAAACCTCCACTCCATTATACACGTGTATTTTCTTTAGACGGCGTATTCGATCATTATACTGAGCCTTCCAAAACAATTCAGAAGGGCAAGCTTGAAGAAGTTCCATCCCTATCAGGCGTTGAACCTATTTATTTTGATGGTTTCGGTGTGCTTGAGGCATTTTATACATCTGGAGGCATCTCCACTTTGTATAAGACATTCCCAAATGTCCGCACACTAGAATATAAAACAATCCGCTATAAAGGCCATGCAGAGAAGTTTAAACTTTTAGCTGACTTAGGATTCCTTGATTCAGCAAATAAGGTAGAAGTGGATAATCAAGAAGTACCTGTCCGCGCAGTAGTACGAGAAGCACTTAAAAAGAAACTTGAACTGGGAACAAAACCAGATGCTGTACTATTACGTGTTATTGTAGCTGGTGAAAAAGCACAGCAACAAGTGACATATGAATATGAAATGGTTGTACGTAAGGATATGACCATCAATGAAACGGCAATGGCACGTGCAACCGCTAATACCATTTCGGTTGTAGCTCAAATGATTGGTGCAGGTGCTATTACAGAACATGGTGTATTCGCACCTGAAGCTATAGTGCCCGGTGCTACGTATATTGAAGAGATGGCTAAACGTGGCGTAGTGATTAAAGAGACATCTCATAAGTCTGCAATGATTGTGAAATGGTAGGTGCTAACCATGAACTTTGAAATGTCCAGTGAGCAAGAAATGCTACGAAAAACAGTAAGACAGTTTGTTGATGAGGAAATCATCCCCTATATTGCAAAATGGGACGCGGCAGGCGGCTTTGATGCTAAGATTTGGTCGAGACTTGCAGAACTTGGCTTAATGGGAGTTTGTGTACCTGAACAATATGGTGGAAGTGGTATGGATTATAACGCTCTTGCCATCGTTTGTGAGGAGCTTGAACGTGGAGATACGGCGTTTCGCACAGCCGTATCCGTCCATACAGGATTAAATAGCATGACCCTTATGCAGTGGGGGACTGAAGATCAAAAGCAGCGATACCTTGTTCCACAGGCAAAAGGTGTTCGTATTGGAGCATTTGGTCTTACAGAGCCAGGCGCTGGATCTGATGTAGCTGCTATGTCTACAACGGCTGTCCGTGATGGTGATCATTATGTCCTCAATGGACAAAAAACATGGATTTCCTTATGTGATATTGCAGATCACTTTATCGTTTTTGCTTATACAGACAAAGCGAAAAAACATCATGGTATTAGTGCCTTCATTGTAGAGCGTTCTATGGCTGGCTTTACATCAAAAGCGATTAAAGGTAAGTATGGTATTCGCGCTGGTAATACAGGTGAGCTCTTTTTTGAAGATTTACGTGTACCAATAGAAAACCGTCTTGGCGAAGAGGGTGAAGGTTTCAAAATTGCCATGTCTGCGTTAGATAATGGTCGTTTTACGGTAGCGGCTGGTGCAGTTGGTTTAATCCAAGCCTGTATAGAAGCTAGTGTGAAATACTGTCATGAACGAGAAACATTTGGCAAGCCAATAGGAGAGCACCAGCTCGTTGGGCGAATGCTTGCTAATATGGAAGCTGGCTATCAAATGAGCCGACTTCTTGTCTACCGCGTTGGAGAATTAAAAAACAAAGGTGTTCGAAATACAAGAGAGACATCTTTAGCAAAATGGCAGGCTTGTGATTTTGCTAATAAGGCTGCAGATGATGCGGTACAAATTCATGGTGCGTATGGTTATTCAGACGAATATCCTGTGGCTCGTTATTTACGAAACTCAAAAGCACCTGTTATTTATGAAGGAACGCGTGAGATTCATACCATTATGCAGGCTGATTATGTTTTAGGCAAACGTCTAGATAAGCCGTTAACTAAAATGTTGCCTAAATGGCCATTTGAAGAATAGAACGAGAGGGGAATTATTCCCTCTCGTCTTTTTTTTTGTGTGAAGCCCCTGTTAAAAAATTTCAGAAAAATGTAACTTTCCAACCTTTTGCTAGTCTAATTGGTAAACAAGTATATGAAGGGAAGGAAAAATGATGAAAAGTAAGTGGTTGGCAATTATGCTGATTGTCGTTCTAGCTATCGTGCCTGGCATTTTCACATGGACGATTACTACAGATGTTACTGCAAAGGCAGCAAGCACAAGTATGGCCGAGCAAAGCTGGCAAGCATCTTTTTCAGTTGCTTTAAAGAAAAACAAGATAACTAAAGACTATGTCTTTATTACAACAGAAATAGGTCAAAAAGTACCCGCAACAATTGAATTGCTAGAAGATCAGAAAACATTAGTTGTAAAGAAATTAAAACCAGGTAATTATCAATTACATGTGAAGAAAGAAGCATTCTCACAGGGGGGATTAAATGTCTCATCACAAGTTATTCCATTCACCATTATAGAGACGTTAACTGCTGTAAAATCTGAAAAAGAACTACAACAATATTTCAAAAAACTGTTGTCGACTCAAAGAGTAGGAATTAGAGAGGAAGAAAAAGCAGATAGTGCGACTAGTTCAGCGGTTGAAGATAATGCAACAGCTAATAACGAGTCTACGACCAATAATCAAGTAGAAGGGGTAGAAGAGGGTGATATTGTTGTCGTAAAAGAGGGCTTTATTTACAGTGCGAAAGATCAAAGCATCACAGTTGTGAATGCTAAAGACCCAAAAAATTTAAAATTGACTACGAGCATTAAACTGAAAGAATCACGATATATTTCTAAACTTGCATTATATGACAATTTATTAATTGCCATTGGGGATGAGTATATTGAAAAAGCAGGTACAGCCATGGTAACAGCCTCCTTTTATGATATTTCGAATCCAGGCAATCCAAAGCATGTACGAGATGTAGGGCAAGAGGGCTTTTTACAGGATATTCGCATTACGAAGGATACATTATATTTAATTGGTAATATGTATCCGAATTATTGGATGCTCCAAGAAGATGTAAAAGCAGATTTAAAACCTAAAACATTTGATAGTATGGTAGGCACAGCATACAAAAGTCTACCTTTAGAGAAAATCTCGATATTACCTAATACAATGGATGGTACTTATAGTTTAATTACAGCTGTTGATTTAAAAAATGGGGCTAAGACAACAGCCAATACAAAGGGGTATCTGGGTGGTAGTAGTGGTCTTTATATGTCGGAAAATGCTCTGTATTTAACGACTCCAATATATGAAAGCAATCATGCGGCTTCATCAGATAAACGTGCTATGGACATGATTTGGTTACCACGAGCAGCAGACACTCAAATTTTTAAGTGGAATGTAGATGGAACGACTTTGAACTTTGCTGGAAGTACGGAAGTAAAAGGAACCGTGTTAAATCAGTATTCAATGGATGAATACAAAGGCAATTTCCGAATCTTCACAACAGAGGGGAATACATGGGATGAGAAAAGTACTTCCTATAATCACCTCTTTATTTTAGATGAACATTTAAAAGCACTTGGTTCAGTGAAAGATATGGCACCTGGAGAAAAAATATATTCTGCACGTTTTATGGGGGAAAAAGCATATGTGGTGACATTTAAACAAGTAGATCCTCTGTTTGTCATCGATGTAGCCAACCCGAAAAAGCCTGCCGTACTTGGAGAATTGAAGATTCCTGGCTTTAGTAATTACCTGCATCCATTAGATGAGACACATCTAATTGGCATTGGTTATGATACAGAGCAACGCTATGATGCTTATACGAAACGTAATTTTACTGTGACAACGAATATGAAGATGTCACTTTTTGATGTATCAGACTACCGTAACCCGAAAGAGCAGTCGACCGTTAAAATTGGTGGGAAAGGGTCATACTCTGATGTCCAGTACAATCCAAAAGCACTTTTCCGTCATGAGCAATACAACTACTTTGGCTTCCCGGTAGTGCTGTATGAGGCAGGTAAAGGGGATGACATTGTTTACCAAGGTCATGGAGCTCAAATTTACGAAATTACTGCAGACAAAGGTATCGTATTAAAAGGGAATATTATCAATCGTTCTACGAATGAGCCATATGAAAATTGGGAGCAGGTTGTACAACGAGTTGTCTATATAGATGACGCACTGTATACAGTAGCGCGTAATGAGGTAAAGAGCTATCAATTAAATAACTTTAAGCCATTAGATACATTAACATTCAAATAGTAAGAAAAGTCCAATGAATCCCGTTAAAAATTCATTGGACTTTTTTAAATTTAATTGTTGGGAATAATACATCCTATTGGCGATAGGGCATAATCTCAGAAACTGTCACGAATTCATAGCCTTGCCCTTGTAAATAAGCTAACACCGCATCTAGTCCATCAGCAGTCGATTGATGAATATCATGCATTAGGACAATGGCATTATTGTGTAAATTATTTTTAATATTTGGCAGTAATTGCTGCGCATTGCGATGTTTCCAATCTAATGTATCAATTGTCCATAACACGACAGGAATAGGAATTTCAGCGTTAATCGTATCATTCGTTGCGCCATAAGGTGGCCTAAAAACTGTGGCACCGTGATTAATAGCTTTCTCGATTTCAGTAGCTGTAGAATTATACTCTTTCATTACTTGTTCTTGCGTAAGCTTTGTTAATACAGGGTGATTCCATGAATGGTTGCCTATTTCATGACCACGTGCAAGAACATCTCTGGCAATATCGGGATAATATTGTACACGACTACCGAGCATAAAGAAGGTAGCTTTTGCTTGGTACTTATCAAGGATATTTAATATTTGTTCTGTTACTTTTGGGTGTGGACCATCATCAAAAGTTAATGCTATACGCTTTTTATTGGGATCACCTGTAGGCGGTGGATTTGTTGGTTTTACATTTTCCATAGCGATTTGAAACTCTGAGGCTAACAATGGATTAATAAGCGAAAGGGGTAGTTTCACTATTGGGGCTCCGGCTGCTCCACTAGCAATCTCATATTCATCGAAATAGAACTTCAAGGAATCGTCGACAATAGCAAAACGGTTGAAGTTCGACCATTTCGGCTCCGTTGCTTTCAATAATTCATCAGGAAAAAGCGCATCCTTTATTTGGAGGTTTTTTTGCAAATCTTTCCGTACATTTGCTGCTAATGTTGTTAAGTTGTTCTCATCATTTTGCAAGAGTGTTTGGATCGAAATTTGCTCGCCAGTTTCGTTATCAATAAAGAATGTTTTCGTTGAAATTTCATGATTAGCTCCACCTAGGTACAGCATTTTTGTTAGCACAAAGGAATAATAATGCTCTCGGTATGGAAAAGTTTCCAGACTAATATTTAATTCACCCATCGCTGCCTTTTCTTTATTTTTTTTCATAGATCCTAGATAGTTTTCTTTTGAATCCGATATGTATTGTAATACGGCATCATTAAAAACTTCGTTATCTGTTTGAGGGTAGTGAATAGCAAAAGGTGTTCGTTTATCATTAGAAACGTCTGTAACAATTCGTATACCTGGAAACGCAGAACTTTCTGTTGTTAAATTACTATTTACCGATTCTGTATCGGTTTCTTTTGAAGCACTAATCTTTTGAAACTTAAATTCATCCTTTGAAAGGATAATAACAAGTATAATGGTTGTTAAAGTTACAATAAGGCCCAGTAATAAAAAATCAATTATTGGACCACGTCTTTTTCTGCGTTCCTGCATGGTATTGGGTACGCTCCCCTCTTTTTTATTTTCTATACAATCAGACGTGTCAGCCATTAAAAAAGTTATACAAATCTATAAACTTTTAGTGTAAATTTATAGAAATTAATTTACGCCAATTTTCCTTCTTCTAGGTAGTGAATAATATGTAGTTGTACTTCTTTTTAAGTGATTGTAAAATACCTACTGAAATAGAAGAACCCATGCTCAATAATTGTTAATCGATAATAAAATAAATTGAAAGAAAGCCAAAATTTAATACTGAAATTTTCAGTTGAGTTTTTATTGGCAGTTCGATAATATTGGCAAGGAACCTTTAGAAGGAGGCAGATAGCTGTAATGGTCTTACAAGAAGCGGATATTGAACTTACAATTGACTGTTTGTTACTTGCAGGGCGTATTATGATTGAAAGTGGTGCAGAAACATACCGTGTGGAGGATACGATGCTGCGAATGGCACATTCTCAAAATATGCCGAATGCTCAATGTTATGCCACACCAACTGGAATCATTTTTTCGTTAGGCAAAACTCAGCCAACGAGAATTACATCAATTTCCAGCAGGATGACAGATTTGCAAAAAATAGCCTTGGTAAATTCAGTATCTCGGAGACTCACATCTCACATCATAACATTAGAAGAAGCTTATGACGAGCTAAAGTCGATACAAAAAACAAATTATTTTTTACCAACGTATTTACAAGTTATAGCAGCTGCACTTGCAAGCGGTTGTTTCCTTATTATGTTTAAGGGAGGATGGTCGGATTTCCCTGTAGCTTGTTTAGCGGGTGGGTTAGGTTTCCTAGTGCTTGTGATAATCAACCACTTAACAAGGGTTAAATTTTTCTCTGAATTTACGGCATCACTTGTTCTCGGCTTTGTTGCCTTCTTAGCAGTAAAGTATGGATATGGTAATGAATTGGATAAAATAATTATTAGTTCTGTCATGCCACTCGTACCAGGTATTTTGATAACCAATGCAGTTCGTGATTTAATGGCGGGGCATTTTATGTCAGGGATGGCAAAGGGAGCAGAGGCCTTTTTAACAGCCTTTGCCATCGGTGCAGCCATTGCCGTCACTCTAGGGTTTTAGGAGGCGGACAATATGGATATGATGGACATTATTATACAAATAATTGTAAGTTTTTTTGCGACTGCTGGAATTGCCATTATTTTTAACGTTCCTCGAAAAACACTCCTTCATTGTGGTCTTGTTGGAGTAATTGGCTGGATAATTTATTTTGTGTTAACAGAGCAAGGCATGGATGTTGTCAAAGCTTCTTTCTTTGGCTCGTTTGTCATTGCTATAGTGGCACATTTATATGCTCGCCGATTTAAAATACCGATGATTATCTTTATTGTAGGTGGAATTATACCGTTAGTGCCCGGGGGTATGGCTTATAATGCCATGAGAAATGTGGTAGAGGATGATTATTTACAAGGCTTACAATATGGCTTAAAGGCATTTTTAATTACAGGTGCGATAGTGATTGGACTTGTCTTTGCTGAAGTAATTATTCAACTTATTTTCCGTTCAGTTCGTTCAAGTAAGGTAAAATTACAAAAGGTCTATAAAAAGTAAAAGGAGGCTGCGTTTATTTTTCAACGCAGCCTCCTTAATCACTTATTTTTGCTTACTAAGTAAATCCTCAATTTCATCTGGTGTAACAGGCTTACTAATATAATACCCTTGAATTGCGTCACAGCCATAAGTAATTAATAAATCAGCTTGCTCAGCGGTTTCAACACCTTCCGCTACAACTTTCAGTTCCATAGATTTCCCTAGCTGTACCATACCGTGCATAAGCTTTTGGGTCTTTTCAGATTTTAATAGTGAATTCGTAAATGTTTGATCAATTTTCAAAGTATCTATTGGTAAAATTTGCATATATCTAAATGAACCATAGCCAGTTCCAAAATCATCTAAGATGAAGGAGATGCCTTCGTTTTCAAGCTTGCGCATTTGTTGTGCAATAGAAGTTGCAGCTTCGGCTTCTAAAGCAAATTTTTCGGTAATTTCAATTTGTAGTAGATTTGCCGGACAACCAGTTTTTGTGATCATTTCAAGAATGGATTTAGCCATATTTTTATCACGAAACTCTCGTACAGAAGAGTTAATTGATATTTTTAGATCATGTCCAGCTTTTTTCCAAAGCAATGCCTGCTCACAGGCTTTTTCGAGCATAAAGGAGCCAATGTTGTTAATCAGACCTGTTTCTTCTGCAATAGGAATTAACTCGTCAGGTGAAACAACCCCAATTATCTCGTCTTCCCAGCGTACGAGTGCTTCAACTGCTGTAATTTTCCCAGAATAAACATCAATTTGTGGTTGATAGAGTACCTTTAAATTCTTTTGATCTAGTGCTTGAAGTAAACGCTTTTCAATTAAAGCTTTACGATTTAAAGCTTTATGTGTTGCTGTTGATAAGGAAACAATTTTGTCTCCACCAGCTTCACGCACCGTAGAAATGGTAGCAATAGATGCTTTCATAAGCTGAGAGAATGTTGTTTGATCTTCTGGGTATCTTGTGATGCCACCACTAATAGAAATTGGTACTGCAATATTGCCGCTATAAATAGGATGCTGCTGTAAGTAGGATAAAAAGCCTTGAATAAACCACTCACTTAAAGGTGTGATGACAACAAAATCATTTTCATTTATTCGAGCCATCGTACTATCTTGGAAATACATTTTTATACGATTTGTAAATTCAATAATAAGGCTTTGCTCTATTTGTTGATCATGTAATTCTTTTAGCGTATAGAATTTATCAATACTTAAATAAACAAAAGAAAAGTGTCTTTCGTCATCAATCATAGTGGTAATTACTTTTTCAAGGCGATGCGCATTCATCAACCCTGTTTCTGTATCAATATAAGCGATTTTTTCCAATTGATGTTGGATGGTCTTCGATTTAGTAATATCCTTTTCAATTAAGAAAAATTGTTGTTCATTTGTTTCAAGATTAAAGGTAGGGATAGCTGTTAGCAGTACCCAATAAGATTGTCCCGTTTTTGTAATTTTTTCAACTTCCCCTTGCCACGTATGACCGTTGTTTAAATTACGCCAAATAGTATTGCTAACTTTTTCACTTTCATCATTATCAGGGAACAATTGCCAAAATGTTTTACCGATAACACGCTTAGGTGTCCATTGGCTTGTTTTTAGAAATTCATTATTACATTCTAAGATAAAACCATCTTGATCGAGTGTTACAGTCATGAATGTAGCGTCTAAACCTTGCTTGAGATTTACAAATGTAGTGCAATCTGAAACAGCATTTGTCATTAATTCTGGTAGCATAAATATCATTAGAATAAAGCGCTCTCCTTCTTCTATAAAAGGCTTAGTAAGCAAAGCTGTCGTCAGTTCCATATTTGAGGTTGTCTGTACTGTAATTTTATCTAGATACGTGCTGTCCTCATTTTGTAAAATAGATTGAAATGTTTCTACAGGGAGCTGGCGTAGTAGATTTTCGTGTATAGATGGAGTAGTATTTCCTTTAACATCATTTACTGATAATTCAATCAGATGTTCAGCGCTCTTTCCCCAGATAGTCGCTTGTCCATCTTGATTGATGATAATTGCAGGAAAAGGAAGTGAATTTAAATAATGTTCATCAATCGTAAACGATTTATGCATGTGACTCATGATTATTCGATCTCCTTGGGTAATCAATATATACTAATATTATAGATAATTATCGGGAATTAGTCATTATGAATATAATTGTAAATATTTGATGATGAAAAAATATGGGTCTTTTCTCGTGAAATATATGAAAAGATTTGAAGAAAAATAACAGTTTTTAGTACGTTTATAGGAAGCAGGATTGGTATGAAACGGTTAAAAGGAATAGTATTTATTGTCTCGGGAGCTATATTATGGGGAGCAACTGGTCCTTTAATGGAGTGGTTACTTAACCATACACCGTTGACAGTTTCCTTTATGTTAACAATCCGTTTAACGGTTGCAGGTATATTACTACTTACATATTTATTGTTAACTGGAAAAAATATTTTTGGTATTTGGCAGCAAAAACTTTGGGGCAGACAGCTTATTATTTTTGGTATAGCTGGGATGCTAGGTGTACAATTTGCATTTGTTGCAGCAATTAACGAAAGTAATGCTGTACTGGCAACTCTCCTGCAGTTTTTAGCGCCTATATTTGTTGTGGCATATGTCTCTCTTAGTTTAAAGAAGATGCCACCAAAATATCAAGTATTAGGTATTATTGGTACCCTTATAGGGTTATTTTTATTACTAACGAATGCTTCATTTGAGAGTTTGCTAATTAGTCCAAAAGCCTTGCTGTGGGGGATTGCGGTAGGCTTAACATTTGCCTTTTACACATTATACCCTGCACGCTTAATGAAGGAGTGGGGAGTGCTATTAGTAGTTGGTTGGGGAATGCTCGTAGGTGGCTTCACATTAGGCTTAGTAAGCCGTGTTTGGCAGTCCAACCAATGGGGTGTTTTAACAGATTTTAAAATCCTCATATTATTAGCTGCTTTAATTTTTTTTGGGACAGTAGCCTTTATTTTGTTTTTAAGTAGTATGAAATATATTACGGCAGTTGAAACGAGTATTCTCTCCAGTATCGAACCACTAACAGCAATGATTATTTCAGTTATTGTATTCGGCACCTCTTTAGGTTTCTGGCAATTAATTGGAGTATTCGTTATGCTTGTTTGTGTAACTTGGCTTTCAGTAGCGGGTGAAAAAGCATAAATCTATTATGAAGTTAGGAGTTTTTAACTATAATAAAGTTGATTCTTACAACAAGGGGGAAAGAATATGAAAGAAGTTTTTTCCTATGTAAAGCCATATAAATGGACAGCCATCTTTGCTTTATTTTTAATGCTTTTAGAATTATTTGTTGAGCTTGTGCAACCCCTCATTATGGCAAAAATTATTGATGAAGGAGTACGGGCTCAAAATCAAGGGATGATTATGCAATGGGGGGCTGTTTTACTTGCTTTATCATTTACTGCCTTTATGGCAGGAATCATCAATTCATATTTTTCATCCCATACAGCTCAAAGCTTTTCTTATGACCTAAGAAATGCCATGTTTGATAAGATACAATCCTTTACGCTAGCAACCTATCAAAAATTTTCTACTGCTTCTCTTATTACAAGATTAACGAATGATGTTACTCAGGTACAAACGGTGCTATTTATGAGCTTACGTATTATGCTCCGAGCACCACTTGCTGTTATAGGCAGCATTATAATGGCATTTGTTGTGAATGCAAAGCTGGCATTATTTTTAGTTATTGGTGCACCCATAATCTTTGTTTTTCTAATTTTTATGGTGGCCAAAGGTGTTTCATATTTTGGACGGGTACAGAAGAGAGTCGACCGTTTAAATAGGGTTTTACAGGAAAACTTACAGGCAATTCGATTAGTGAAGGCTTATTTACGAGGAACGTATGAAGCTACGCGCTTTGATGAGGTTGCTTCTCGCTTAAAAATAGATACTGTAAAAGCGTTACGAATAATGGAATATATTATGCCCGTACTATTATTCATTATGAACATGAGTCTGCTCGCAGTCTTATGGTTTGGTACAAAGCAAATTGCGTCAGGAACTACACCGCTTGGCGATATTGTAGCTATTGTCAATTATGCGATGCGTATGACTGGCTCATTTTCAATGTTTGCATTTATTATTATTTTTTATGCACGAGCGAAAGCTTCTGCAGAACGAATGGCAGAAGTCCTTTCTATGGAAAATGAAGTAGAAGATACGTCACTTTCTGAGGAGGTAGGTCATCCTTCGCGCTATGGGGAGTTAATGTTTGAACATGTCAGTTTTACTTATCCGGGGGGAGATGCACCTGTCCTGTCAGATGTGAGCTTCCAAGTTAAGTCCGGTGAAAAATTAGCGATTATGGGGGCGACTGGTGCTGGAAAATCAACATTGTTGCAGCTTATTCCTCGTTTTTATGAAGTAACGCACGGAAGAATATTGGTAGAAGGGCAGGATGTTCAACACTGGGAATTGCAAGAGCTACGCGAAATCATTGGCTATGTTCCACAGCAATCGTTATTGTTTACTGGAAGTATTGCTGATAATGTACGTTGGGGAAATGTAGAGGCCGAAATGGATGCTGTATTACAGGCCACTATGCAGGCACAAATACATGCGTCTGTTGAAGATTTTCCAAATGGCTATGATACCAAGGTGGGACAAAAAGGTGTCAATTTATCGGGAGGACAAAAACAAAGGCTATCGATTGCTAGAGCCCTTTTGAGAAAAGGACATATTTTAATGCTTGATGATAGCACAAGTGCCCTAGATGTAAAAACCGAACAATCATTATGGGAAGCATTGAGTGAAGAGAGGGCAACAATGCTTGTTGTCACGCAAAAAATACGTACGGCTAAAGGTGCAGACCGCATTTTACTAATCGATGCGGGAAAAGTAGTTGGATATGGCACACATGAAGAGCTTTTACAAAAGTCAACACTCTATAAAAAAATTGCAATCTCTCAACAGGAGGTGGAGGATTAATGGGATTTTTCCAGAAACCTTTTGGCTATGAGCCGATATTGACAAAGGATGATTTGAAGCAGGTTGTGCAGAAAAAAAAGGGACCTCGTGCATCTGATTGGAAAAGTACATTGCTGCGATTATGGAAAATTGTTGATGAACAACGAGCACTCCTCATCGTAGTACTTCTACTAGTGATGATTAGTTCGGTGTTAGCTTTGGCTGGCCCCTATTTAATTGGTCAAATGATCGATCACTATGTTATGCACGGCAAGCTTTCTGGACTAGGAAAGGGGATTGGCTTTTTAATTGGTATTTATGCCTTGTTAGCTGTCTCACTCTTCCTACAAAATTATTGGATGATCGGGATTGCGCAGCAAACGATATATAGACTGCGAACAAGTGTATTTGCTCATTTTCAACGATTGCCCATTGCATTCTTTGATCGCCGTCAGCATGGCGAATTAATGAGTCGGATGACAAATGACATTGAAGCTGTTAGCTCCACATTAAACAGTTCTTTTATCCAAGTGTTTTCAAGCATACTTACGCTTGGTGGAACCGTTATTATTATGCTCAGTTTAAGCCCATTGCTGACAGTACTGACGATGACAATTATTCCACTTATGTTTTGGGCCATGCGTTGGATTACACGAAGGACAGCGCCCTTATTTAAAGAGCAGCAAGCCGCTCTTGGAGCCTTGAATGGCATGATAGAAGAAACTATTTCGGGGCAGAGGATTGTTAAGGCTTTCTCACAAGAGGAACGAATGAAAGCGGAGTTCCGTGAAAAAAGCTTGCGTCTAAGAAGAACAGGTTTTTGGGCACAGACTTACTCTGGTTATATCCCAAAGGTGATGAACTTCTTAAATAATATGAGCTTTACCATTGTAGCAGGCATAGGGGGAGTGCTCGCACTATACGGGCATGTATCGATAGGTGTTATTGTTATATTTACTGAATATGCTAGGCAATTTACACGTCCATTGAATGATTTAGCAAACCAATTTAATACGGTACTATCTGCTATTGCAGGCGCAGAACGAGTATTTGCCTTACTTGACGAACAACAAGAAGAGGAAACTGTTTCAGCTCAAAAGCATCAGTTATTGGGGCATGTGGCATTTAAGCATGTGTTCTTTAAATACGAACAAGAAGAGGAAGCTTATACATTAAAGGATGTTGATTTTAAAGTGGAGCCAGGACAATCGGTAGCGCTGGTTGGTGCAACAGGAGCTGGGAAAACGACAATTCTTCAACTTATTGCACGGTTTTATGAGGTAACAAAAGGTGAAGTATTATTTGATGGCATAAATGTGCAGCAAATAGATCGACAATCCTTACGTTCTCAGATGGCTTTTGTTTTGCAGGACCCGTTTTTATTTGAGGCTTCTGTGCGTGAAAACATTCGTTATGGTCGGCTAGATGCCAGTGATGCAGAGATTGAAGAAGCTGCCAAGCGAGCTAACGCCCATGATTTTATCATGAAGCTCAAAGATGGCTATGAAACAGTTCTTGCTGCAGATGGACGCGAGATATCACAAGGTCAAAAGCAATTGCTTTCTATAGCGAGAGCACTTATTGCTGACCCGAAAATTTTGCTATTGGATGAGGCAACAAGTAGTATCGATACTGTAACAGAAATGGCAATACAAGAGGCGCTTGATACATTAATGCAAGGACGCACAAGTTTCGTTATTGCCCATCGTTTAAATACTGTGCATAATGCCGATTTAGTTTTAGTTATGCATAAAGGCGAGTTGGTTGAAGCAGGACCTCAGCAAAAACTGATCGAATCTGGTGGTCTTTATGCACAAATGCTTCATTCATCCTCCCATCATCTTGAAGAATAAGTTAACGTAAATAAATGAATAAAAACAGAAAAACCAAACTATTACGGGACACTAAATTGGACATTTCCCACAATAGTTTGGTTTTTTCTTTAATTGATATCCATTTAGCCTCTTGTTAGTTGAATTACAAATGTTATTAATTTGAATAAATGGTATAATAAATGTAAATTATTATATAGTATGAATGATTGTATAGCTTAAAAGTAACTAAGAAAAAAGATTAAATATCTCTAATTTTGTGAAATAAGTATATTATTTTATATCTATGATTTCTAGTAAATTTCAGTCATTTCATTGAACTTTTATAGTATAAATCCTTTTATTATTCCGGTTTTTGAAGTAAAATTCTGATTAACAGCGGTATTAATATATTTTGTTGCCAGTTTATTTTCATTCTTGCTACAATAGGGCAATAGTCTGACATAGGAACGGAGTTAAAGATGAATATTTCAGTGATGAGGGTGTCTTTCCCATTAGATGGAGAAACATTGAAGGAAGTAAAATTATTATGTGAAGAAGCAACAGTTCATGATTATCGAGTATACGAAACCATTATGAATGTGCCTATGGCCAGCTCTTTCGAATCAAAGGGTTTTATGGTATTGGCGTACGAGGATGATAAAGATTTGTTAGTTGGTGCTGCAAGTGCCATTGATTTAATTGGGCTTCATACATACGAATGGTCATTAGTGGTGACACCTGCCTATCGACAAAAAGGTATTGGAACGGCATTAGTTGAGAGTATCCAAGTGGGACTAGAGGAAAGAGGAGCAGAGGGACAATTAGCAGTCGTAATTGATGGCTCTCCTTTTGGGCATACATTCATTGAACAAAAAGGGTTTGCTTACAGTTTTTCAGAAGCAACCTTAGAGACTAAAGCAGAACCAGTAGCGTTACAAAATGATATTAACATTCAACCTTATGATGGTGAGGAGGCAGAACTAATCTCTATTTATGGTGAGGCGTTTGGCGATTTACCGGAAGAATCTAAGGAACTCATTGCTTTTAACACTACTACTAATGGACGAAAACTTTGGGTTGCCTATCGAGATGGTGATATGGTTGGAACTGTAACGACAGCTAAGGAAAATGAAATCCAGTGGGTAACTGCTCTTGCTGTTCATCCTAATTATGAAGGACAAGGTATTGGAACGGCACTTCTTTCTTTTTCAAAGGATTATGCGAGTAAAGTTGGCGCAAAATTTGTCATGCTCGACGTAGAAATCGACAATAAAAAAGCACTATCTGTCTATGAAAAGGCTGGTTTTATGAAGGCACAACAAATTGATTATTATGTAAAACAATAGGAAAAAGGGCGATGAGTGTTAGTAAACATCAACTCATCGCTCTTTTTTAGCATAATTACCTACTATCTTCATATAATATTAATAAGCTTTAAGAAAGGAGTCGTGATCATGCGCATGCCAGCATTGCCTAAAAAGAAGTCTCCTCCAAAGGAAGCCCCTAGTTCATGGTGGAAAGTAGTAAAAGCTTATTTATCGAAAGGGAAGTTTTATAGATTACCACCAAGAAATTGATGATCGATAAAAAAGTCGCCTTCTAGCGACTTTTTAATTTTCTAATAAAAATGTATTTTTGGATGGGCCTATTAAGTACAGCTCATGCATTGCTCGTGTAAGTGCTACGTAAAGTAGCTTTCGATCAATTGGCGTATCATAGAAAGGTGTATCAAATGCAGCTACAATCACTGCATCAAATTCAAGTCCTTTAGCTAGATGACTTGGTACAACAAGCAACATTTCCTGATTAATCGATTCGTTTTCAGTTAGGAGCTGTGAGGCAATATCGCTCATTTTTAATGTCTGATACATTGTGATAGCTTCAGCTGTAGTTTTGCAAATTAAAGCGATGGAACGATGACCATTTTGACGAATAGCTTCAAAGATCTCTTTAATTTTTAAAGCATCGAAATGATCAGCTTGAATAAAACTTGGTACATTACCGTGACGAACAACTGGCTCTACCAAAGGAAGCTGTTCACTCATTTGCACTAATATTTGGTTAGCTACTTCCATAATTTCGATGGTTGTTCGGTAGCTTTTTTGTAATGTTCGGAAACTTGCACGTGGAAACAAGCTTTGTACAGGCTCCCAAGCTGTTAATGAACGATAGCTGTGAATCCCTTGGGCTAAATCACCAACCATTGTAAACATATCTGTATCGAGACCTGTTTTTAAAGCAGCAAGCTGGAATAAACTATAATCTTGTACCTCATCGATAAAGACAACACGCATTTTCCATTCATCTGGGATGCCTTTTAGACGGGCTTGTAAATAGTATAGTGCAGCCAAATCTTCAAGTGCCCAATGTTCTTTCCGGTGTGCCTGTAAAAATTGTTGTTGTTCGAGATAATGCCATTCAGGAGCCAGCTCTGCTAAAAGTTCTGCATCAGTGAGAAGGGTGCGATAGAGTGTCTTGATATTATGTTTAGTAAAACGTCGCATATATGCCGTTGCAGTGGTTTTCGTTTCTTTTTCAATAGCTGGAATACGTTCATCGCGTTCATCGATAAATTTAGTAACAACCCGTCGTCGTTTTTCATCATCCCGAATACCATTTAAAGCTTTACCCAATGCTTCATCATACTTTTTATGAAGTGTTGCTAGGACAACTTGTTTTTTTTGACGGACATGGCTTGTTAACACCTTCTTAATATGGGCAAGGCGTTTTTCGATAGGCATATAAGAAAACTCATATAAAAACAGCTTCTTTAAATGGGAAGCACGCATGATACAGTATTTTTCAATATATACATCTTCAAATTGCTCTGCAATCTCCTGTTCTAGCTTTTGAATGTAACGTTCGATGACATCACGATAATAAAGAGAGCCTTTCATTTCAGCGATCCATGCAGTTGGCTCCTGATTTCCTCCAGCAACAAGCGATTCTAATTGCTCATTCGGATTTTGAAGTTTTAGCTTTAATTTAGTGGCGGAAAGAACGTAGTCTGTAAAAGTAGTTTGGCAAATTTTATCGACACCGAGCTCTGGTAAA
>NZ_DAMDAY010000001.1:19841-140372 GCF_032093475.1 Lysinibacillus sp.
GTAAAACATCTCCGATATAATCAATAAATAACTTATTTGGTGCTAAAATCATGAGCTGCTCTGGATTAAAGTTCTCACCCATTGTGTAGAGGAAGTAAGATATACGGTGTAGAGCGATTGTTGTTTTTCCACTACCTGCTGCACCTTGCACAATAATTGGTTGACGAAGGTGTGCTCGGATAATGTCATTTTGCTCCTTTTGAATTGTCGAGACAATTTCGGTTAGTCGAACATCTGCTTTCCCAGCTAACGCTTCTTGCAGTAGTTCATCGTTTGTTGTTAAGTCAATATCACGTATATCGAGTAATTCGCCATTCTCAATCTTGTATTGTCTTTTAGCATAGAGATGTCCTTTATGAACTTCTCCGCGGA
Organism: Lysinibacillus sp.; assembly: GCF_032093475.1. Classification (NCBI taxonomy): domain Bacteria; kingdom Bacillati; phylum Bacillota; class Bacilli; order Caryophanales; family Bacillaceae; genus Lysinibacillus; species Lysinibacillus sp. The sequence goes on from NZ_DAMDAY010000001.1 coordinate 20,214, forward strand.
CATCATATTCCATATCGCCAAGACGTCCATCATAATAGACATTGGCTACAGGTGAGCGCCAGTCAACAATAATGGGCTCATGGGTTTCGCGATGAAAGAGTGAGGTTTTCCCGATGTAGAGAAATTCCTCTGGATCGCCTGTCTTTTGGAAATGAATTCTAGCAAAGTATGGCTTCTTACGAACAGCTTCTAGGCCTTCCTTTTGGTTACGAGCCATTTCAAAGAATCTGGCATTTGTTAAGATATTTAAATAACTTAAACTTGAATCTAAGTAATCAAGGTCAGCCATAGATTTACGAATATTTTCCTGGGCCGATTGTAAATCTCTTTGTGATTCATTGAGTATTTGCTGCATATATCTTTGGGTATATGCCAACCGCTCTACTTCAGCCTGAAAATCTGGATGTTGTACAGTCATTTTTAGCACCTCCTAGGTACTTACAATTTCAAAGTAGATTATCATACTACTATATATAATATTTACCATCAAGTGAAAGCAGAAAAGTTAATTATGCTACTATTACATTGAGGTTTGGAAAGCTTTATTTTTTAAGTTTCTTTAAAGGAAATAGAGGAGGTTAATGATTTTGGATATTTTTGCACATAGAGGTGTCTCGGCACGCTACCCAGAAAATACAATTGCGGCATTTCAAGCGGCAGCTAGGCTTCCTATTGCGGGAATTGAGCTAGATGTTCATTTAACAGCAGATAAAGAGGTGGTAGTCATACATGATGAAACAATTGATCGTACCTCTAATGGTTCAGGCTATGTGAAAGATTTTACATTACAACAGTTACGTACATTTGACTTTGGTTCGTGGATGTCGCCGAAATTCAGCGGAGAAACGATCCCTACGCTAGGAGAAGTATTGGAGCTGTTTGCAGGTACAAATCATCGAATTAATATCGAGCTGAAGACAGATATTATTTCATACGAAGGAATTGAAGCACTTGTTCTCAAAGAGGTTGCAGCACAGCAAATGACAGAGCGAGTCATTATTTCATCTTTCAACCATGAATCCTTACAAACCGTTTCACAAATTGCGCCATATATTGAAATTGCAGCATTGTTCGCAGAGGTTTTAGTGGATTTTACGACTTATATTGCTCTCATCCCAGCTAAAGCACTACATGTTAGTCTACCGACAGCCTTTCGCAAATCAGTTAAATTAGCATTAGCTGAAGGGGCAATCGTTCGTGTTTATACAGTTAATGATGAGCGCCATGCCCGATCTTTGCAACAGCTTGGTATACACGCGATATTTACAGATGATCCTGAGAAAATACTTCTTGCCCTTAGCTAGAGCAATGGGGGTGCTAGGAGACATCAAGCTTCCGTGGAATAACAAGTTATTATAGTAATACCCACGGGAAGCGGCGTCTTCTATAAGATGTGTACTACCATTTAGCGCGATGTTCCTCAATGCCTCCAAGCATCTGTTGAATAACCAGTGTTTCACCATTATCGAGTAGAATGGAGCCATCATAATAACCAAATAGTTGATGTACCTCTGATTTAACCAATTTCGCATTTGTTTGAGCAACACGTTCAAAAAATGGAGAGAATGTTAGTGAGACTTGATTAGAGAATTTTGTTTTTACTTTCCAGCGCTGCATATAATCCTCGGAATCATATTGAAACAATAAATCCTCATGTATTTTTGTCATTTTACCATCCACAAAAATTGCATTTTCAGTCATGCCAGTGCCGTCTGTCCATTTACCTCCTAAATTAAGTCCAATGCGTCGTCCACGAACCCGCTGGGAAGCCATTCCCCAATTCCACAATGCCTCACGGGGCCAAATACCTCGTCCATAATCTAACACTGCAAAATTTTCTTCAGCTGAGAAATTAAAACGTCGAGTACCAATTGTGACAAAACCTGAAGTTGGTAGTATATGATGCTTGCCTGTAAACTGAAATGTTTTACGATTCCAAGGGATGACAACATTTAAAGTTTCGTCTGTAGGAGGATGTTGAATAATAAGCTTTGCACGTAAAACGTCTCCATCAAAGTTTGGTATGGAAACCGATAAATGGGTTTCATTTTGAATAAATAATTGATCAATCATCATTTCGCTATTTTTAAAGGAAACGGATTCTAAAACCTGTGAAGGCATTTTTAATTTACCACCGAGGGGAATTGTAATCGTTTTTTCGAAATAGCGCTGTGTTTCATATTCAAGAAAATAAACGAAGCAGACTGCTGCATAATCTAGATGACTAATTGTAGCAGAGAAAAGGATTTCATCACCATAGACACACCAATAGTTCCATTTCTTTTTACGCATGATATGACCGCTTAAATTACTATTAATGAGTGGTTTACGTGCAAATCCGATGGCTGCTGGATTTAAATTACCCTTTTTATCGCATAAAAGAGTTGGCTGCAAAATTTCTTTCTCAGCATGCTGCTTCACATTGAACATCCCTTCTGGTCATTAAATAAAATCTACATTTCTTTAAACCTTATTGTAGCAAAAATGTTCTTGAAAATGGAAAAGAACATGCTGATTATAGCTGTTTTCAGGTAAGAATAAGAGGAAGGACCTAACTAATAGAAATATATAAGTAGACATATGATGGCATGAGGAGGGGATGTATGGCGAAAATGTATAACAGACAGGCTGCTGTTCAGTATGCCAATTTATGGTGGAATAGACGTAATCCTGCGTTTCCTAATTTTGATGTTGATTGCACAAATTATATATCTCAGTGCTTACTAGCAGGCGGCGCACCAATGCGAGGAGCACCTAGCAGAGATAAAGGGTGGTGGATGCAACAAGGGAATTGGAGCTTTAGCTGGTCCGTAGCCCACTCATTAAGATGGTATTTAGAGGGATCTACAACTGGATTAAAAGGCACGCGTGTGCAATATGCTGAGGAATTAGAGCTGGGAGATGTTATCTTTTATGATTTTCAAGGAAATGGAAGGATCGACCACTCTGTGATTGTCACAAGCATTCAAAATGGCATACCTTATGTGAATGCGCATACCTCGGATAGTATTAATCGACCGTATTTTTACGAGGACTCTACAGCCTATACACCGAGCATGACTTACTTTTTCTATCATATAGACGACAGCTTTGCATAGGAAGAGGTAGTGTTAAAGCATATCATTTTATGATAATGTGAAAGATAGAAGAAATAATTTAAATATGTTGTCTTGTGGTAGAAGGAGAATAGATATATGAGCGAACAAATTTTATCTGTTAGAGATGCAATTATGCAACGACGATCCATTAAAAAATTTAATGGTCAGCCTGTAGAGCGTGAAGATTTAATGGCTATTATTGATGATGCAGTATGGGCCCCGAATCACGGTAACCGAGAGCCTTGGCGCTTAGTAGTAGCTTGTGGAAAGGAAATTGTAGATCTGCATCATTTATTACGTGACCTGACTATTCCAAAATGGCAGGAGCTTTCAAGTGAAGATTTAGCAAAGCAAATGATGAAGTTTACATTACCAGGTGGTTATGCCTTTGTTATCGTGCCAGAGGATGCTCGTCAAAAAGAGCGTCTAGAAGATTACGCTGCTGCAAGTACCTTCATTCAGAATATACAATTATTGGCGTGGGATAGAGGAATCGGCTCTTGCTGGAAAACACCAGCCTTCTTAGACAATCCAAAATTCCGTGAGGCCCTGAAAGTTCAACCAGGAGAGCGTGTCATTGCCATGCTACAAGTTGGCTATTTTGATGAAGTGCCAAAAGGTAGAGAACGCAAACAGGCTGCTGAAATTGTCACTGTGTTTGGTGAGTAACAAAAAATCCCTTCGCTAAAAAGCGATGGGATTTTTATTTGTTAGAAACTATTATTTTTGTAATTCAGCAACCTCGAATAAATAGTCACTTAAAACACGTAAGCCTTTATCGAAGTTTTCTAGATGGAAGTGCTCGTTTGGTGCGTGGAAGTTTTCACTTGATAGACCAAAGCCCATTAACACCACAGGTAATGCTAAAATTTCATCAAATGCAGCGACGATAGGAATAGAGCCACCACCACGTGTGTAAGCAGTTGGTACATTATACACTTTTTCATAAGAACGTCCTGCTGCTTGGATAAATGGATGGTCGAATGGAGTTAAGAATGGACGACCTTTATCGAATTCAGAAATGTTAATTTCCACACCAGCAGGCTTATGCTTTTCAACATGCGCTTTTAAAAGGGCGACAATTTCATCAGGCTCTTGGTTTGGAACAAGACGACATGTGATTTTAGCGCCAGCTTCAGCAGGTAAAACTGTTTTGATGCCTTCACCAGAGAAACCACCAAATACACCATTCACCTCAAGTGTTGGACGTGCCCAAGTTCGTTCTAAGTATGAAAACCCTTGTTCACCGAATAATTCTTTTACGCCAACTTCCTGTTTAACTGATTCTTCATCAAAGCCAAGTGCAAGGTAAGCTTCACGTTCTTCCTCTGTTAAAGGCAATACTTTATCGTAGAAGCCATCAACTTGAATTGTTCCATGTTCATCACGGAAGGATGCTAAAATTTCAGCTAATGCATGAATGGCATTTTGTACGCCACCACCGTAAAGTCCAGAGTGTAAATCTCCCTTAGCCCCACGAACATCAATTTGAATGCCTGTTAAACCACGTAAGCCATAGCAAACCGCAGGCTTACCAGGACCATAGAGACCTGTATCAGAAATTAAAATTAAATCTGCTTCTAATTTTTCCTTATTTTGCTCTACATAGGCTGGTAGGTGTGGGCTGCCGATTTCTTCTTCGCCTTCATAAATGAATTTAACGTTAACTGGTAAAGTCCCCGTTGTCGCAAATAGTGCCTCAATCATTTTTAAGTGCATAAACACTTGCCCTTTATCATCACTAGCACCACGAGCAAATAATTTATTGTCGCGAATTGTAGGATTAAACGGCTCACTATCCCATAAATTTAATGGATCAACCGGTTGCACATCATAGTGACCGTAAAATAAAATCGTTGGTTTTCCTTCAGCGTGTAGCCAATCTGCATAGACAACAGGGTGCCCAGCTGTTTGGGTAATAGAGATATTTTCAAGATTTAGTTTCTCAAACGCACTAGCTAACCATTGTGCGGCATGTTGGATATCTTCCTTATGTTCAGATAAAGAGCTAATACTTGGAATTCGTAAAAATTCCTTCAATTCATTTAAATGTGCTTCACGATGTTCTACAAAATAAGCATCTAATTGCTGTAAATTAGTCATCTAGCATCCCTCTTTCTAATATTTCGATAATAGAAATAGTATAGCATATCAAAACTCGAAAGTATTGAAAGCTGCGATTCTGATTTTATGATTCAGAGGGAGTAATTTTTTCTTTCAGCATAGATGCCTGTTTCATATATAAAAGACACTGTTGGCTCAACAGTGTCTTTGGGAGGATCTTCGCCACCGGGGGTTAATTCGGTTTGGTGGAGATCTTTTATTTGTTAGCTCATCTATGAAATTTGTAGGGAAGATGAGTTTATATTAACTCTTTTTTGTTTTACTGCTACTAATGTTTGGTGATGGTGGTGAGTTGTAGACACGTGAATAGGGTGGGATTGAATTCATTAGCCAAATATTACTGCCTAGCACTGAATCATGGCCGATCGTCGTCTCGCCACCTAAAATTGTTGCACCTGCATAAATAACGACATTATCCTCGATATTAGGATGTCGTTTAATTCCTTTAATTGGATTACCATTTTCATCAAGAGGGAAGCTTAATGCCCCTAATGTAACACTTTGATAGATTTTGACGTTATTGCCTATGTTACATGTTTCACCGATAACGACCCCTGTGCCATGGTCGATAAAGAAGGATTCTCCAATTGTTGCCCCTGGATGAATATCGATTCCTGTTAAACTGTGTGCATACTCTGACATAATACGTGGCACAATCGGTACTCCCTGTTCATATAGCTCGTGTGCAATACGGTGAATATATACAGCTACGATTGATGGATAGCTTAATAAAATCTCCTCTGTAGAAAGAGCAGCCGGGTCACCGTTGTATGCTGCCTGAATATCTGTTTGCAAAATTTTACGGATATTCGGGAATTGGGAGATTAACTTCATTACAATACGGTCCGCATCCTCTTGACACGTGCAGTTGTCTGTATCGCTATTATATTCCATATTGTAAATTAATACTTTTTCAATGATATCACGTAAATCTAATGCCGTTTCACGCAGTTTATTACTACTTACAATATTAATTCGAGTATTATCGATCGGTGGAGCCGTATGAATACCTGGGAACAGCACTTCGTGAAAATTATCTAAAATTTTATAAATTTGATTGCGCCCAACAAAGCCTATTGAATTTTCGATATCAACATATTGCCGGTTAATATCGTTTAATGAACTTGTGATTTCTGGAACTTTTTCATTTAGCCAATCATTTAAATTCATAAATAAATCACACCCTTCACTTTCATAATATAAAAATACTGATGTAATAAAAGTATATAGCATTTCATCCATTTATGAGATAGTTATTCAAATTCTTTTAACAAGTATTATTTGAGAAGAAGTGTAATAAGTCTATATACAATATTTATATTTATTTGTAGATTACTTTTTTATTTACCTCTGAAAAACTTGTAATTAAAAGGGATTCTCCTTTTGCTGTCGTTTGTTTATCCCCGCTAAAATGAACATACCTCAATATATTTATAAAATTAAATAATAACCTTATATATTTTAGAATTAACTAAAGATTAAAATGCCTGTAGAGGGAGGAGAGTATACTAAAAGTTTCATTTATATAAATCACAAAGTAGGGGGATGGCAGCATGGAATTCCTTGTTGTGATAATCGGAATTATTCGATAAAAATCAGGGGGTATATGATGAGTAACGCAGAATTTAAAAAACAACTACAAGAATGGCGACAACAATTACACAGAATTCCTGAGACTGCTTTCGAGGAAGTAAAAACATCGGCTTATATAGCACAAGAACTCAAAAAGATGGGTTTAGAGGTACATGAAAATATCGGGCGTACAGGTGTTGTAGCAAGCCTTACTGTTGGAGAAGGGAACGGGATTATTGGATTACGAGCTGATATGGATGCATTAAATCTAATGGAAGTGAAGAAACTTCCTTATCGCTCAGAACATCAAGGAAAAATGCATGCATGTGGACATGATGGTCACATGACTACTTTATTAGGAGCCGCTAAATTACTTTCTACTCGAAAAAACTTTAATGGTACTGTTCGATTCATCTTTAAACCTGCTGAGGAAATTGGAAAAGGTGCTCAAGCGATGATGGACGATAAATTATTTGAACGCTTCCCAGTTGACGCAATTTACGGCCTGCATAATATGCCGGGATTACCAGTTGGAACGATTCATACTAAGTCAGGTCCGATTATGGCTAGCGAAGATAACTTTGTTATTCGAATTAAAGGAAAAGGCTCACATTCATCAAGTCCACATATGGGTATTGATCCTTTAGTAATAGCAGCAGAAATTATTCTTGCACCAAACAGTAGTGGCGAGAAATCTAGATCCGCTTCAAACAGCAGTTGTATCATGTACAGAAATTCATTCAGATGGAATTCGAAATGCAATTCCCTCTAATGTAGAAATTAAAGGAGATACGAGGAGCTTTACTCCAGAAGTTCAAAAACTTTTAGAAGAAAGAATGAGAAGTATTTGTGAAAGTATATGTGCCATGCACGGTGCAGAGTGCGAATTTGAGTATACTCATGAATTTTCGCCGACAATTAACTGGGATGAATGCAATGAAACGGCTATCATAGCAGCTAACAATGTTGTTCGTGTAGAAAATACAAACAGTGATTGTGTACCAATCATGGCCTCGGAGGATTTTGGTAAATTTATAGAGGAAATTCCCGGCTGCTTTGTATTCCTTGGAAGTAAAGATGAAGATGAAGAAGTCATTCCACTGCATAACTCCCATTACGATTACAATGACGCAATCTTAGAAACAGGTGCTGAATTCTTTGCCGAAATTATTAAACTATGTCTAGCAAAATAATAGATTGCTTACAGAGAATTGGAGATGATTAAATATGAAGTTAGTAAAGCTTAATAGAAAGAAAAAACCTAGTATTAACATTGATTTTTTAGGCGTAGAGGAAGCTCAAAAAGTGCATACATTTCACAAAAGTTTCCCACAGTATGAACCAACACCTTTAGCTGTTTTAAATAAGTTGGCTCAGGAATTAAATGTTAGCAAAGTATTTGTCAAAGATGAATCATATCGCTTTGGATTGAACGCATTTAAAGCTTTAGGTGGTTCCTATGCGATTGGACAACACTTAGCAAGTCAATTAAATATTGATCCTGCCAATGTAACTTACGACAAGCTTGTTTCACCTGAAGTGAAAGAAAAATTAGGCGAAATGACTTTTATTACTGCAACTGATGGAAATCACGGCAGAGGTGTCGCATGGACAGCAAAAAAATTGGAACAAAAATCTGTTGTATATATGCCTAAAGGATCTTCTGAGGAAAGATTACAACATATTAAAAACTTAGGAGCTAATGCATCTATTACTTCTGTTAATTATGATGATACGGTTCGTTTAGCTGCTGAACATGCTGAGAAAAATAATTGGGTATTGGTCCAGGACACAGCATGGGAAAACTACGAGGAAATACCAAAGAGAATTATGCAAGGCTATATCACAATGGTGGTAGAAACATATGAGCAGCTTAAGGAGATAGGTGAAAAGCCTACACATATCTTTATTCAAGCTGGTGTTGGCTCACTAGCAGCAACAGTTCAAGGTTTCTTCGCAAACATTTATGGTGAAGAGCGCCCAATTACCGTTGTTGTAGAACCAGACAAGGCAAATTGTATATTTAAAACGGCCGAAGCAAATGATGGTGAACTACACTATGTAAAAGGTGATATGGATACCATTATGGCAGGGTTGGCTTGCGGTGAACCAAGTACATTAGGTTGGGAAATTTTAAAAGATTATGCTGACGCCTTTCTTTCCTGCCCAGACAACATCGCTGCGCAAGGAATGAGAATTTTAGCAGCACCGATTAAGGGTGATGTACAAGTTATTTCAGGTGAATCTGGGGCAGTTGGGGTAGGGGCTGTAAGCGAAATTTTAAGACGAAGCCAGTACGCAGAATTAAAGGAACAATTAAACCTTACTGCAGATTCAAAAATTCTATTCTTTAGCACGGAAGGTGATACGGACGCCACACATTATAAAAAGGTTGTATGGGATGGGGCATATTCAATATAAACCATCCTATAGGAGATAGCATAATGAGTATTGAAAAAGTATCAACAGATAAGGCATCAGCAGCAATTGGTCCTTATTGACAAGCAATTAAAGCTGGAGATTTTTTATTCGTGTCATGGCAGCTTACTATAAACCCTAAAACAGGAGAGTTTCCAGAAGGGGGAGTAAAAGAGCAAGCTCATCAAGGTTTTAAAAACATAAAAAGTATTCTAGCAGATGCAGGGTTTAATTTTACAAATGTAGTGAAAAAATCATATTATTAAATAACATCAATGATTTTGCCACAGTAAATAAAATTTATATGAAATATTTTGCTGGTGATATTTTACCTGCTCATGCAGTTTATGCAGTGGTGTTTACCAAAAAATGCATTAGTAGAAATAGAGGTGATCGCATACTACAGATAAAATATATTTTCCTAAATTAAAGGTTTAAGTCCGTTGTTTAATAGGACTTAAACCTTTTAATTTGAAGGTCCGTTATTTAAAATCTTTTTTTGATAGGCTAATGGAGTCGTACGCATTATTTCTTTAAATTTGCTAATGTAATAACTCGTACTATTAAATCCTACTTGATAAGCGACTTCCGTAACAGAAAAATCACTTCGCTGTAATAAATATAAGCTTTTTTTAATGCGATAATCGATCACATAATTCAAAGGGCTCATTTTAAAATATCTACAGCATTCCGATTTACTAAGCTGCCCTGCACGTGCTATATCTGCTAACGTTATCTTTTCCATATAATATTGATGAATCCAACTTAGCATTCCTTTAACTCTATTGTTTTTCAATTCTTCTGATTCTATAAATTGTAATTGAAAACCACTAGCGATTAAATTCCTCCAAATAAACGTTAACTTAATTGATATATCAACCTCATATTTTTGTGGTTTTTGATCAATATATTGATATATTTGATAAATAGCATTTAAGATATTCTTTCCCCAAAGTTCATCCGTATTTATTAGGATATAGGGTAAATTAGTTGCTTCTATATACGGTTTTACATAAATATTATAGAGCTCTTGCGATAAAATATAGTGAGGAGAGACGTTTAAGCAGATAAAAGTGCAACTTGTATTACTTTTTGACATATGCAATCGACCGCTATTTATAAACAAACCATCTCCTTCTTTAAGTTCGATGTATTCCTCATTTACTTGAAAAATTCCTTCACCCTGTAAAACGGAAACAAATTGAATTTCTTCATGCCAATGAAGGGGAACGTAACCATATATATGATTAGAGTTATCGTTTGAGATGACTGATTTATAGCATGCAATGGGCATAACAAAAGTATGATGTTTTGTTAATTCTCTTAAATTTTCATCAGTTGATACAATAATCTTTTGCATAAGTATCACCTCAATACTTTTCTTTTGGATTATTATAATTAATTTTTTCTTTTTTTGTCACTTATGTTAGCTGGTTTTCAAACCTAAAAAAAAGCGCCTGAAATTCGGAAAAAACCGAATTCAGACCCTTTATGTTTATTAATGAGCAGTGTAGCCACCATCGACAAGTAGAGTTGTACCATTGACAAAGCTTGAGTCGTCGCTCGCTAAGAAAAGTACAGCTTTGGCAATTTCTTCTGGTTTACCAAGACGACCTTGAGGATGAAGGGACGCTAAATATTCTTTCTTTTGAGCATCTACTTCAGCAAGTAAGGGTGTATCGATATAGCCAGGACATACTGCATTTACACGAATGCCTTGTTTAGCGTAAGCTGTACATAAATTTTGAGTTAATAATTTTACTCCGCCTTTTGCAGATGAATAGGCTGTAGGATTTGGTAAGGCAACGAAACTATGAATGGAACCAGCATTGACAATAACGCCACCAGTTCCTTGGGCAAGGAATTGTTCAATTGCATATTTATCAGAAAGAAATACACCTGATAAATTAATATCAATGGTTCTTTTCCATTTTTCGAACGATAGCTCATGTGCCGGTGCATCATCTGCTACGCCAGCATTTGCATACATAATATCAAGTTTACCGTATTTATTAACTGTTTCCTTAATCATATTTTGAATGTCTTCTTCGTTTGTTACATCTGTTTTTATGAATAATGTATCAAAACCTGCACCATTTAATTCTTCTGAGATACTTTGACCACGGTCAGAAAAATCGGCAATGACTACTTGGGCACCTTCTTGGACAAAGAGGCGTACTGTAGCCTCACCGATACCACTAGCACCGCCTGTTACGATCGCTACTTTATCTTGTAATTTCATTTTAAAGACCACCTTTATTGTTATTTTGCAGTTGCTCCACCATCAATAACGAATTCAGCACCGGTTGAGAATGAAGATTCATCAGAAGCTAAAAATAGAACGGTTTGCGCTACTTCTTTGACAGAGCCTAAACGACCTAATGGGAACAAGTTTTTCCCTAACTCATCTTTAGAGCTTCCTATTGATGCTGATGCATAATCTGCCATACCTGTATCAATATAGCCAGGATGAATAGAGTTGACGCGTACACCATATGGGGCATATTCCATTGCGGCATCTTTAGTCATAATGCGAACAGCGCCTTTACTAGCTCCATATAATACATGTCCAGCAGCGCCTGTTAGACCAGCAATAGAAGAAGCATTTATAACAGAACCTTTATTTTGTTTAGCCATAAGTGGCATAATGTGCTTCATACCTAGGAAGACACCTGTTACATTAATGGACATTAAACCATTCCAATCAGATAGTTCGATCTCAGCGAGTGGTTTAATAATATAAATACCCGCATTGTTGAATAGGATATCTACTTTGTTAAATGTTTTTATTGTTTCGTCTGCGACTTTTTTCCAGTCATCTTCATTGCTAACATCATGACGAACAAATAATGCTTCTCCGCCAATAGCTTGAATATCTCGGATTGTGTCGTTACCAGATTGTTCATTTATATCAGTAATGACTACTTTTGCTCCTTCTTTAGCAAATAATAGTGCCGTTTCTTTCCCGATTCCTGTACCTCCACCTGTAATAATGGCTACTTGATTTTCCAGTCTCATTGCTAGCACGCACCTTTCATTATTTCGGTTTTATGGTTACCTAAGGATTCAAAAGTATTCGCATTGTTTAGCGATACTTTCATCTTACTCCTTTCAATTTGAAATACTATCCTATAAGATGCTGTATAATATAGTGAGTGAATATCCTCCATTTATAGGGGTATTTTAGTGTGAAGGAGAAGATTTTCCTATGACGCATCCGTTTCAGTCAGTTGAAGAAGTAACACTGCAGGAATTTGTGTTATTTATTAAAATTCATCATAAACAAATTGAAGAGAATACAAATATTTATCTTAATCTAGAACCTTCTATAGCCGAATCTGATCAAAAAAGGGTAGCTATGCTACTGGATTCGTTTTTACGCTTAACGACACATACAAACATTGATGAATTAAATGAAGATGATAAATCATTTTTTACTACGTGGCTTCAATCACAGCTGTCTATTATTGATAAGAAGAGCTTTAATTTATTTCAATTAATTTTTGAGAAAGCATTGATTACCTTTATGATTCAGCAAAAGAGTAGCCGAACGAACGCCATCTTAATGTATGTGCTATCAAAATTTACGTTTCTAGTACAGCTTTACTATGGGGGAGATCACAATGCTAATTATCGATCTACAGATAATCAGGAATTGAAGTATTTACAGTTACTGGATAGGCTTGATAAATTGTTGATTAGTTCCACAGGTTATCAGGACTTAGCCTATATTTTAAAAAAATGCGAAGAGTATTTTAGTTATAAAAGATGCGTTTTTTACGCTTATGTCCCATGGTCCAATCAATTTTATGGAGTTATTGGAGCAGAGCTTTCTAAGGTGCAAAGTATGAAAGGGCAGCTAACTGGGGATAACACGATACTTAGTTCAAAAAAACCCATTTATTTAAAAAACCCTAAAAATTACGTGAAGGAGGAGCATATTCAGTTATTTAATTTATCCTCCATTATTTTTATCCCTATTATGCGACGAGACCAGTTATTTGGATGGCTGACATTCGATCAGCTAGGTGAAGAATTTGATTGTACAAAAGAAGAGTTATTGCTTCTAGAAGAAGTGGGAAATCGTCTAGGGTTATTTTTATCGCGTAAGGGTGAGAAGGTAGAAAAAAATACAGAGCTACATTTAACAGAAAGGGAGTCAATGATACTTGGCTTGCTTGCTGAAGGCTATGACAATAAAAAAATTGGCGGTTTCTTGTTTTTAAGTGAGCATACAGTCAGAGATTATGTAAGTAGTCTAATGACAAAACTCAAAGCGAAAAATCGAACACAGGTCGTTGCCTCTGCTTTTCGTCTAGGACTGTTAAGCTAAACAAACACATGCACTTCTGCTAGGAGTGCATTTTTAGTATGTTGTCTACCTAAAATGTCTCAACACCTTTCTGAAAATAATTATTATTTAAAATATAGTTATGAAAATAGGGAAGTATTGTCATCTAGTTATCCGCTGCAGGGAAAGAAATATAGTAGTAAAACAATTTTTACGAATATTACAAGCAAAAGCGTTTAAGCTTACACGATTGTAATGAAATTGAAAGCCAATGCGATAGAGTGTAATACATTATTTTGCGAGAATGTGTATAGAAGCAAGAACAAGAAGCGGAGGCATACACAATGAATGAAAAATTAGAAGGCGTATACGAGGAGTACAATCGTTATATATATCACTTATGTTTAAAACTAACTCGCAATAATGTAGAAGCTGAGGATTTAATGCAAGAAGTTTGGGTTAAGGTTGTACGCTATGAAGACAGCGTTGCTGAGGTGGAGCATATTAAAGCTTGGCTGACAACTATTACAATGAATACTTTTAGAGACCGCTATCGTAAAAAAGTGCGTCGTAGTAAATATATGATGAACCAACCTGAAACATTAGACGTACCGATTTTAGATTTGGTTCCCAATAATGATATTTCAACAGAAGAAAAAATTGAAAAGGATATTGTCACAAAACTAGTCCAAGATAAAATGGAGCAATTAGATGCCATTTATCGAAAAACTTTATGGTATTTCTACATAGACCAATATTCACTTGCAGAAATCTCTACGATTATGAAAGTTTCCATAGGAACTGTGAAGTCTCGTTTGTTCCGTGCAAAGGCTCGTTTAAAAGAAATGCTCATGTCGGATACAGCTATTGTGGAATCTGTGCTACCAGCGTAATAAAAGCCGATTGGTCGCCTACCACAAGTACTTAGACAGAAGTATTCGTTCGGCTAATCAAAAAAAGATGCATTCGCAAATATTTGCGAATGCATCTTTTCATGTTGTGAAAGAAATGAGGTAACTAATAGAAAAAAGACCTTTTGACTGGGCTGATTTTCGTTCCGCCAGCTCCCCATTTCAGGGGAGAGTCCGATGAGTCATTTCACTTTGTTCGCTCAAGGGTCTCATCTGTGAGGCATATCCCATAGAAGTGACATTGTCTCCTCTCCAATCAACTAAGCTACAAAGGCTTTATGCTCATTATGACTTTTTTAGAGAAAGGAAAGGCTCTCTATAATTAGTCACAATAACAATAAAATGAGTAAACACTTTCATTTTATATGCGAGACCTTTGCTAAAAAAATAACATTTTTTTGCGAAAGAGTAAGCCTTTTTTACCTTTTACAAAAATGCTATAGATTGTTTTGAGTTCTTTATTCTGATCGATTCGTCTCAACATCCAATAGACATTTAGAAAAAATATTTCGTAATGTTTGCAGTTCTTCTGCTGTTAGCATCCCAAACATATTGTTAATAATTTCGCTCACTTGTTGACGAGATTCTTTTAGGATATTTTCTCCTTCAGCAGTTATGACAAGTTGAGAAGCTCGTCGGTCTGTAGCGTGCTGTGTTTTTTCAATAAAGCCTCCATTAATAAGCTTTGTTGTTAACACTGTGACGCCACCAGTGGTTACTTTTAACCGCTCAGCAATAGCAGAAGGGCGTTTTGGGCCCTCCTGCGATAAGTAGTCTAAAATTAAAATATGGGATTTTGAAAAGCCGAGCACATTATGATTATTCCACTCGTTTGCCCACTTACGCTCAATAGATGAAACGACTTCAAACAATGAGGTAATGGCTTTTTGTTTTTCTTGATCCATAGAAGGTCATCTCCAAAACTGTTTTAGCTTTCTTGTGCCAATCTTGTCATCGCATTTAATTCGTATGCACGCACTTTACGTGGGATAAAACGACGGATGTCCATCTCATTGTAACCAACTTGAATACGTTTTTCATCTATTAAAATAGGGCTTCGCAACATTCTTGGGTGTGCCTGGATAATAGCGAATAGCTCTTGAATAGAAAGTTGTTCAATATCGATATTTAAGTTTTTAAAATCATTCGAGTTAGTTGCGATAATTTCATCTGTGCCATCTTCCGTCATACTTAGAATTTCTTTAAATTCTGCAAGAGTAAGAGGGTGAGATGTAATACGTTTTTCTTTATATTCAATGTTGTGATCTTTTAACCATTTAAGTGCTTTTCTGGATGAAGAACAGCTCGCTTGTGAGTAAATTGTAACTGTCATTCTTCATTCCTCGCTTTCTTTTTTAGATTATATTTTACAAATAGCTTATTAGTAAGTTAAGTGGTCTATATATATCTTACTAGTAAGCTATATATAAATCAATAGTTAATTGAAATATTTTCTCAATAGCAAAATATTTTTTTAGTTATATTAAGTATACGAAGCATACAGCAAAAGGTTTCATTTATTCAGCTTACAATGATGTAAGTATAGTGTCTTGGTGTAATGGGTTTTGGGTTACCCACGGGCTTGTCCTAGAGGAGAGAGATTATAAAATATGAATGTAAATTGTTAGTCCACTGATTATATTATGTTTAAAGATGTCTAATTATACATAGTAATTTCAAAAAAATTAAAAGAGCAGCCCCTATAATATGTGGGAACTGCTCTTGATATTAGCTTTGTTGTCCAGAAGTGAACCAATCTTGTACATTCCAAACCTTTGTTACTAGCCCGTCATAGAATTCTGGTTCATGGCTTACTAGTACGATGGTGCCTTTAAATTCTTTCATAGCACGTTTTAGTTCATTTTTTGCATCTACATCTAAATGGTTTGTCGGTTCGTCAAAAAGAAGCCAGTTAGCTTCTTCCATCATTAATTTACATAAACGAACTTTTGCTTGCTCACCACCAGATAATGAATTGAGTGGGCGTGTAATATGGTCCGTTTTTAAACCAGCTCTTGCTAAAGCGGCACGAACCTGCGCTTGTTCCATAGAAGGAAAGGCATTCCACACATCATCAATTGGAGTGATTTTCTCTGCTTTAACCTCTTGCTCAAAGTAAGATGGATAAAGGTAATCACCTCGAACCACTTTTCCGCCAAGGGGATTAATTTTCCCTAGCATCGTTTTTAGTAATGTTGATTTACCTACACCATTCATGCCTACTAGCGCGATCTTTTCGCCACGTTCAATGGCAAAAGTTAGTGGAGGAAGCAATGGCTTGTCCTTATCATAACCTATGACTAAATTTTCAGCCTCTACAACATAGCGGCCAGATGAACGTGCTTCTTTAAAACCAAATTCAGGTTTTACAGCCGTCTCTGGTCGATCAATTCGTTCTAAACGATCGAGCTGCTTAGCACGAGATTTTGCACGTCCAGTAGTAGAATAGCGCGCTTTATTTTTAGCGATAAAGTCCTCTTGTTTCTTGATGAATTCCTGTTGCTTTTCATATGCTTCAATATGCTGGCGTTTATTAATTTCAGCAAGCTCTAGGAATTTTTCATAGGTTGCTGTATACCGCGTTAATTTGGAAAACTCAAGTTGGAAAATAACATCCACTGTCTCGTTCATAAATTCTGTATCATGTGAAATTAGGAGGAATGCATATGGATAGTTTTTTAAATAGTTCTTTAGCCAAGTAATATGTTCCTCATCTAAATAGTTCGTAGGCTCATCTAGTAATAGGACTTTCGGTTTTTCTAATAACAGCTTTGCTAGTAAAACCTTTGTACGTTGTCCACCAGAAAGGGCAGCTACATCACGTTCTAAGCCAATGGCATCAAGACCAAGTCCGCGTGCAACCTCTTCAATTTTCATATCAAGAGAATAGAAATCGCCCGCATCGAGTGCATCTTGAACTTCCGCCATTTGCTCTAGCAGAACCTCTAATTCTTCAGGTGATGCTTCTGCCATTTTCCCTGTAATGTCATTTAGCTCTTCTTCTTTTTTGTATAATGGTAAAAAGGCATCGCGTAGCACCTCACGCATTGTTCTGCCAGCAGTTAGTACAGTATGTTGGTCTAGATACCCATAATGTGTACCAGGAAGCCACTCAACTTTTCCTGTATCATGAATTGTTTGCCCCGTTATGATGCCCATTAATGTAGATTTACCTACACCGTTAGCTCCTACGAGTCCAATGTGATCACCTTCTACTAATCGAAACGAAACATCTTTAAAGAGTGTACGATCACCAAAAGAATGACCTAAATTTTCAACTGTTTATATTGCCATATTAGTTCCTCCAACTATCCTTCGTGTTTACATTTTATAGTTCAGCTAATTGTTTATTAAGTTCTGCTAGCTTAGCTTCCATATTAGCAAGGCGTTGCTCTGCTTTTGATACCTGATCGTTGTGCCCAGTAGACTCTAATTTTTCGATATCACCTTGTAAATTCATATAGTCCATTTTTAACTCTTTAATTTGGTATTCAATATCGCTTTTTGTTGGCATGATTATGACTCCTTTATGAGAATGTTTGTATAGCGAATGCGTGTAAAAGCGATGGAGGTTTTTTTGAGCCCCCACCGCTTATAATTTAAATCAATCGGGTTCTGATAATTTTTGAATCTGCCTATGTTCCAACTTTCACAAGAAGAGCTGGAGTGAAAAATTCTTATATATTGTATCATAATCATCTTCGAAGTAGCACTAAGTAGAAGCGATATTATGACGATCATAAGCAAAATCTAAAAGTAAAGCTTGGAGTGTTTCGTTGTTTGCTGCAAGATTGAGTTGTCGCTGCTTTCTTACAGCCCGTTCACTGCGAGCTTCATGTAAAAGGAACTCCATAACAGCATTTTGGATTTGTGATTGCTTCATTTTACGACCAAGTCCAAGATGAATGAAGCCGTTATGCTCCCGAGGGAAAGCATGTAGTAGTTCAGCTTCAGTTTGTGCAAGTGTAATGCAGGGCACACCATAAGAAGCAATTTTATAAGGTGTATAGTTAGCATTACAAATAATGACATCAGCTTTCGGTAATAGTTTAAGGAGTGCGTTTTTATCGCGAAGAATAGCGGTATTGCGACGACTTAGAACCATCATTTGCAAATCATCTGTTGCATGGCGATAGCTATCGTCAATCATAACTGTAATTTGTAGTGGAATTTGTAGTTGAGTTAAGTGTCGAAGTGTTCGGTAGGTTAAATTATGCTCGTCCCCATCTTCGAAAGCAACAACGATATGGGGAGGGTTTTCAGGTGTTTTATTGTCAGGGATGTCGTCAAACTGTTGATAAGCTTCTGGTAGTGCAAAAACAAAACTTCCGCCAATATAATGCGACGGTAAATAATCTTTAACTTCTTGATAGAGTGCTAGTAATACACAATCACAGGCTTGACCACCTTCACCAAAGTCATCGAAGTGAATAATGGTTTTACAGAAAGGTCGTAAATCTTGTACTTGCCAGCTTTCAGAGTTACGCCCATCTCTGACAATTAAATCAGGCTGAATTCCTTTGATTTGCTTAGGCAGTTCGTTAAAATGGTCAAATAAAATAGGAGAAAGACCTTCATTCATTAAAATTTGAATACCTTCATTCGAAGGAGTCTTTACAAATATAAGAACTTTCTCATTAGTAAGTAGCTTAGCTAATGTTGAAACCCGTTCAAAAGGATACAGCCCTTTATCAATACAGCTTTCAATAATGAAAACAATCGTTTTTTTTGGTTCAATTGCTTGCGTTTCTTTTTGCAAATGTATCCCACCCTTTCCTCTGTCTCTTTAAATTATGGCGAAGAAAGAACAAGTATGTGTAAAATTTAGGATTTGGTCACGATGGACTTTAGAGAATCTTCTAAATTGCTATCTTGAAGGACATCATAATTAACTTTTTAATCATCATAAAATTGGTCGATATATATAGTAAGGCCAAGATAAGGAAAGAAACATACGTTAATGTAAATTATGGAGAAGGAGGGGAGAAGCATGAGCATGCGTGCGGCGATTGTTGTAGGGGCAACAGGTTTAACGGGTTCCTCTCTTGTTGAACAACTATGTAACAATAATGAATATGTTTCAGTAACAGTTATTGCACGGAGAAAGCCAACTTTTACACATCCAAAGCTAGAAGTGAAAATTTGTGATTTTGATCAGATAGAAGAACAAGATATTGAATTTGCTCATGAATTGTATTGTTGCTTAGGAACAACTATAAAAAAAGCAGGTTCTCGTGAGATGTTTGAAAAGGTAGATTTTGAATATCCATTAGCAATTGCCTCCTTAGCAAAAAAACGTGGCATTCCTCATTTTATCGTCATCACAGCAATGGGAGCCAATGAAAATTCGCCTTTTTACTATAATCGGGTTAAAGGAAAACTAGAGCATGATTTAGTGGAGTTGGGTTTACAGAGGCTTTCTATTATCCGACCATCACTGTTAGTAGGAGATCGGGATGAATTTCGATTAGGGGAAAAGGTAGGAGAAAAACTATTAAAGTTTGCACATCCTCTACTAATAGGACCTTTTAAACGCTCTAGAGCAATTGATGCCTCACAGGTGGCTAAGGCTATGATCATCATTGCCTTATATGGTAAGCAGCAGTCAGTCACTATTTATTCGTCAGATGAATTAGCAACATGCGAGTATCCCGAAGCTTCAGAAGATACCATTTCAAGAGAGGTATTATTTAACTGGGATAAGCTACATGAAGGCGAGAAAGTAAATCGTGATGTAGTTATTAATCGAGATAAATATAAGCTTGAGGAAACAGTTATTGATAAGGAAGTCCATTTTCGGCATCGCGATCAAGAGAAAAAATAATGTAAATAGTGTTTTCGTTCCGCCTAAAGACTGAAATTGTTCCTTTCCACACTACAGTTCTTTCCGAGCCACTTTTCATTTGTTACAATATTATTGTAGAAGATGAATGTGGAGGCAAAGTAAAGATGAAAATTTTACTCGTTGATGGCACAATGTTTGGTCGTAAAACAGGTGCTATTTTAGAGCAAGTGGAACAATATATTAAAGAATTAGATGCTAGTTTCGAGTTAGAAATGATGCATTTTAGTCAATATAAGCATCAAATTGTGGATGGTTCACCACTCAACGATGATATGAAGAAAATGATTCAACAATTTGAGGAAGCAGACGCTTATATTATTGCAACACCTATTTTTCAAGCGTCCATTCCAGGTGTTTTGAAAAATGCTTTCGACTTCTTACATCCTAAAACAATGCGTTATAAGCCAGTATCCATTGTTGCGAATGGAGGCACATATCAGCACCATCTTGTAGTCGAAAATCAATTAAAGCCGATTTTGGATTACTTCCGTGCTCTTGTAACGCCTAACTATGTATACACACACACATCACATTTTGATGCAGATAATAAAATTGTAGATGAAGATGTGCACAGCCGGTTACGTGAATTAGCACGTGTATTTGTTCAATATTGCGAAATGAGCAAGAATTTGCCGAAGGAAACAATTGATCAACATTAAAATAACCCTTGTACGGTGGTAAGAAATCACTGTGCAGGGGATTTTTCTTTGTAAGTATTCTTTTGGGATGTGATAAAATAAAACTTTAGTGACACAGGAGGGAGGGCTGCTCATGCAGGACATCGCTTTACTAGAAAAACAACGCTGTAATCTTATTTTGACCAATAAGGCGAAGGAAGCGGTAGAGGAATGCTCAGCAAACGAGCATGCCTTTTTTGCGTTACAAAGATCTTTTACCGTCTATATTGAAAAACGGAAAGCTAAAACAGTTGGTGAAACATTTTTATCCATCTATTTTAATGCGCAAGACAATGAAAAATTACACGATTTTCTTGCTGAGAAAACCGTTATTATGGATTGTGTGCTAAAGGTGGAAGGATTGCTAGCGACAAATATTCGTTTTGTCCATATGCGTGGGCCAATCAATACAAATCGTCGATTAGCAGCTGCCTTGCAATTTGTTACAAAACCTAACAATGGTGCAGGTATTCCGCTAGAGCTTCATACGAAAATAAGACAGCTTCCAATAGCGGAAGAACGTACAGAATATGTAAAAAAACGTATAGCTAGTTGGGAAGGCTATTTAAAAATCCAAGAACGCGATGCGACCATTGACGATATTCATAGCGAATTTAAGCAAAGCTATTTTAATGAGGATTTTACACGGTTAACCATTGTATGTCCCTACATAAAGAATAAAGAATGGAAGCAGTTAGAAGGATTAAGTGTAAGCATTCAAGGGGTTCGCGGTGAAATTGGACAAGTTTTAAAAGCGAACGCTGGAAAACAAACAGTTGAAATTGATTTAAAACCTTTCGTTCAGGATTTAGCTCGTAAAGATCAGCTTAATCTACGCTCGAAACAAGCAAGTTTCAGTAATTTTGCGACACTAAGTCAAATTAGAAGACTACGCAACGGCTTTACAAAGCTAGAGAAGGGAGAGGCAGTGAACCCTAATCTAGAAACAATCCTGTTTGAACGGCGTCCAACAGTCCGAGCGTCCAAGCTACGAGAAGATATTGAGTTTCATAATAACTTAAATGAATATCAACGACGCGCTGTTTTAGGTGCATTATCTGTTGAGGATTTATATGTTATACAAGGTCCTCCAGGTACGGGGAAAACAACCGTGATTTCAGAGATTTGTCAGCAAAATGTAAAGGCAGGTTTAAAAACACTTGTTGCGTCGCAATCAAATTTAGCAGTCGATAATGCATTAGGACGGTTGCTATCCAATCAAGAAATTCGTATTTTACGATATGGTAGAACGGAAAGTATTGAGGAGGAAGGCAAAAAGTTTATAGAGGAAAATGTAGCTCTTCAGTGGCGGGAACAAACATTGGCGGCAATTGAAGAGGCTATATTGGTATTCCCAGAACGTGAGCAAGAGTTAAAAGCAAACGTTGAAAAAGCACAAAATGAACTAGAAAAATTAGAGCAATGGCTAGAGCAACTAAGACAGGAAATAGCTGCAAAAGAGCAAGCGGCTATTGATGAACCTATTTTACAGCAGGAAATTCAAGCATTAAAAAAAGAATTAAAAGCTGCTAAGGCGGATCAACAGTCAAGTGAAGCCCAAAAAGATCATTATGAGAAACAGCTTGCACAAATTGAACCAATTGTACAGCAGCTTGAGCAGACACTTGCAGATTATCCTTCTGTTGAGCAATTACAACGTACGATTCAAGAAACTACACGTAAAGTGGAACAACTAGAAGCGGCAGCTCAATATAAGGAATTGCAAGAACAAAAGCAGCAGCTAACACAGCAATTTCAAGAAATTCAACATAAATATGAAATCGAAAGTAATCGACTAGTTATCATGAAGGAAGCACAAAAGTATATCCATACATTAACATCCTTTGAGCTAATCGAGCGATTTTTACAACATTATCAAATTCGCCCTTCTCATGTACTGTCACATCAAATGAATCGCTTACAACATTTAGAAGATGCCAAAGATTTAGAGGCATGGTCCACAATCAATGCGCGTCTACAAAAGGCAATTGCGAAGTTAGAGGCTTTAGTTACTCATGAAGTCAAGGAACGAGCATTTGCTAAAAGTAGATTGCAACCAGTACAATCGTTTTCTTTGCAAAACCTTACAGGTGTATTCGCACAGTTAAACACTGCGTTTCAGGATGGCCAAGCACCAGCAAATGATATGATCGAAAGTTATTTGCTTGGGCTATATATGCGTCGTGATTACGTTTGGCAAAAGGGAGTAGCACTAAAACAACAACAAGAGCATAAGGATCAGGAATACGATTCTTTCCGAAAAAATCTCATGACTTTAATTCATCAGGAGTGTGCAATAACTAGCTTTGATGTGCAAAGTTACCAACGACAGCTGCAACCATTTTTACAGCATACAGAGCGTTTACAACAATTAGCAAATACTTTTCAAATTGCTGAGGAGCCAGAAGAATCAGTTGAATATTTAAAGATACTTTCAGCACAATCTCGAGAAGCTCTACAGCAAGCAAGTAAGCAGCTAGAGACAGTGGAACAGGCAAAAGTTCAACTAGTGCCAAAGCAAGCCTCACTGAAGACTGTCACAACAAGCTTACATGATATAGAGCAGCAGCTAGCACAAATGGAAGAACGGATAAAAGACATTAATATAGCTGGATTGAAGAAAGAAAAGCAATTAGCAACATATACAAAACTTTTGCAATCAACGCCAGAGAGAACGGCTGAAGAGGTGATGGAAGCTATTCAAACTTCCAAACAAGCAATTGAAACATTGCACAGGCAGGAAAAACAGCTACCACTTCGCAAAAAGCTACAAGAACAGTGGCGTGAAAAACTTCAAAACGCAACAGAGTATGATTTAGATGAAATTCGAAAATTGTATGTGCGTCATGCGAACGTTATTGGAACAACATGTGTAGCGTCCGCAAGTAAAGAATTTATGGAGAATTATCCTACTTTTGATGTTGTCATTATTGATGAAGTTTCAAAGGCTACACCACCAGAGCTACTATTACCAATGCTTAAGGGAAAAAAAGTTATTTTAGTAGGTGATCATCATCAGCTACCTCCACTGTTAGGAGACGATACGCTGGAGGAAACTTTAAAGGCGATGCTAGAAGAAAATCCAAATTTTGAAGGCGCACAAGAATTGAAAAATCTATTACGAGAGTCATTATTTGAACGTTTATTTAATAATCTGCCTCCAACACATAAACAAATGCTAGCACTCCAATATCGTATGCATGAAAAAATTATGCAAAGCATCACACCATTTTATGCGAAGGAGGAAAATGGTTTACAATGTGGTTTACCAGATTCAGATGCAGCAAGGGATCATGGCTTAGAGGGGCAATTTGTAAAACGACATGATCATTTACTTTGGATTGATATCCCTACTGAAAAACCCTATTTAGAGGAGCAAGTGAAGGGTGGAACAAGTCGTTATAATGAAGGAGAGTTACAAACAATCCGTCATATTTTATTAGACTTAAATGATGCAGTTAAGGTAGCAAAAGAAGCAGGACGAATACCGCAAGACGCAAAGAAAAGTGTCGGTGTCATTAGTTTTTACGGTGAGCAGGTAAAGAGAATAAATCGTCTCCTACAGCAAGAATTACAGCTACCGCATTTGCAGTTTAGAACAGGAACAGTTGATAAGTTCCAAGGTATGGAAATGGATGTTATTTTAGTGAGTATGGTTCGAAATACTCCTAAGGGGGGAGACATCGGCTTTGCAAAAGATTATCGTCGCTTAAATGTCGCGCTATCTCGTGCCCGTGAGTTACTATTGCTTATTGGCAGTGCTGAAATGTTTGCGAAACGTGCAAAACATCAAGATACAAGAGAAATGTATACTAATTTATTAAATACAGTAAAATCCTACAACGGCTTGCGTAATCATGAAGGATTGGTGATGTAGATTGTCAAAATTACAGCAACGGCTAATGCGTGAGCTTCAACAAAATCGCAATATTAAGATTGTCAAAACTGCTGAATGGTGTATTCCCATTAGGACAGTAGAGGTAATGTATGAGCCTGTGCGCCGTTCGACAATGGATGTCTTAATGACCATGCTACTAATAAGCATCCAAGAGGCTGATTTTGAAAGTACTCTTGAATTGAGTGAGCTTTTGCTTGTAGATCCATTATTTATTGAGGATTTGGTTTCTTTAATGGTTCGAGTCAACCTTATGAAGAAAGAGGATAACTATTATAGTCTAACTGAAAAAGGACAGCTGCAGCTTGAACAGGGAATCTTTGAGGAAGAGCTAGAAATAGAAAAGACCACGCTTTACTTCAGTCCTTGCCATCAATCATTTCTAACTATTGATGCAGATAATAGAGAAGAATACGATGACCTACCAGAGCTATATCGTTATATTGATAAAAAAGCAGAACAACAGGAGCAGTTTGAAGAATCACTGGTGATAGCAGCATTACAAGAGGAGAATGAAGAGGAAGTGGGCAACTCCCAAAAAGTCATCACAAAAATTGTTCAAACGGAAGCGCAACAAATTAATGATAGCCCATGTTTAGAGTTTGTTCTTTATGATAAAGAACAAGATATACTATTTGTACGTGTGTGGAATACGTTTCTCAATCGATGGGATCATTATCTTGAGCAACAGCTTACTGACAAAGAGCAACTAACATGGCGAGAGCAATATTTATCTTGATTCAGCAGAAGTTCAAAATCTAAAACAAAAACGAACGTGTATCGCGTTCGTTTTTTTGTGTTTTCACGATAAATTAAAAAGTCGGGTGATAATTGGAATATTTTTTCGATAAAATACTGCAAGAGTGTACATTTCAACATGGTTAAGGAGGGGACCAGATGTTAACGATTAGTTTATGTATGATTGTTAAAAATGCACAATCTACAATTGAAAGATGTTTAGATTCGGTTCAACATATAGTTGACGAGATCAATATCATTGATACAGGTTCAACTGATCGTACGAAGACTATTATTCAGAATTATACCTCTCGAATTTATGATATTCCTTGGTCTGATCATTTTGCCAAGGCGCGTAATTTTTCCTTTCAACAGGCAACAAAAGACTATATTTTATGGCTTGATGCAGATGACGTCATAACAAAGGAAAACCAATACAAGTTCAGTCAATTAAAGCAATCTTTATTTCCTTCTATTGACGCGGTAACGATGGATTACTACCTATCACTTGATCATGATGGAGTAGTAGAGTGTAGTAAACGAAATGTTCGTCTCGTAAAAAGGGCAAGTCATTTTCAATGGGAAGGTGCTGTTCATGAGGAATTAAAGGTATCAGGTCCGTTTTATCATAGTGATATAGCTATCACACATTTGCCATTATCCAGAGATCTTTATCGTAATATTTGTATTTATGAAGGTTTACTAAAAGAGGGACATTCACTTTCAGCAAGAGACCTATTTTTTTATGCTAATGAACTAAAAACGCATCAACGTTACTTAGAAGCGATCAATCAATACAATACATTTTTGGATCATGATTTAGGAACAGTAGATGACCGTATTGAGGCTTGCTTACATGTTGGGGAATGCTATCGACGCTTACATGATGATAAACAGGCCCAGCAATCTATTTTGCAATCTTTCTTATATGATCGACCAAAGCCAGAAGCATGTTGCCGAATGGGCCAATTTTTTATGGAACAATCGAAATATAAAGAGGCTATTTATTGGTATTCCCAAGCTCTGCAACAAGCTCCTGTTGATACGATGACGATCCAAAAATGGGCTTACTCAACGTGGATTCCCCATTTGCAATTAAGTTTGCTTTATAGGGAGTTACGGTTATTTGAAAATGCCTATCAGCATAATTCAGAGGCGCAAAAATGGAAACCAAATCATCAGGAAATAATAGAGAATGAAAAATATTTGCTCAGACAATTAAAGAGTTAACTACTTATTATGGGAATGGCACATCTATAAACAGAACATAAATAGCTTGACCAATTAACACAGATACACCAACAACAATCGTCATAAAAATCACATTCCGTGGTCTAAAATTTTTCGCTTCCATTCTAATAAATCCTCCTTTAATATAAAGAATATTCGGTCAATTCAAGATATGTTTTGAGGATTTGAGTATGCATAAATAAAAGAGCAAATTTACACTAAATGTAAATTTGCTCTTATGTTGTAGAAGATAGTGATGTTACAGCAAAAGAACGTTTAGCAAGGTGAGGGAGGTGATTTCCTTTCCTCCGTCATCCTTTCTAGGCGCAATATTTGCTCAGTTTGCTTAGTCGAATTTTAAACCTTTCAATGCTTCAGCAAGTGCATTGTTCACTGGTTCCTCATTCTTTTGTTGCTTTAAGTACTTTTGTACGGAGCGTTTATCTACCTTGCCTCCGCCTTCTTTTTTACGTCTTGCCTCAAAGGCTGATAATTTTTCACGATAGCCACATTTACAAACGAAAATTTGACCATCGCCTTCACCGCGAAGCTCTAATTTTTTATGACATTGTGGACAACGTGCATTTGTTGTACGTGAGACATTTTTACGATGACCACACTCACGATCCTGACAGACAAGCATTTTCCCCTTCTTACCATTTACCTCAAGCATTGGTTTTCCGCAATCTGGACAGGATTTAGTCGAGATATTGTCGTGTTTATATTTTTTGTCGCTGCCCTTAATTTCAGACACAATTTCTTGTGTATAATTTTTCATCTCGCTAATAAATACATCTTTTTTGAGCTTGCCCTTTGCAATGAGCTCAAGCTTTTGCTCCCATTCAGCCGTGAGGGCAGGGGACTTTAATTCCTCAGGCACTAAATCAAGTAGTTGACGACCTTTAGAAGTAATATATATATCTTTACCACCACGTTTTTCGATTAAGAAGGAATTAAAAAGCTTATCAATAATATCAGCTCGTGTTGCCACTGTGCCAAGTCCACCCGTAGATTTTAATGTGTCTGCTAGTTTTTTATCATTCGTAGCCATGTATTTTGTTGGGTTCTCCATCGCTGATAACAGTGTAGCTTCATTAAAACGAGCAGGTGGTTTTGTTTGACCAGATGTTTGGGCAAGCAATTTTATTTTTAATATATCACCTTTCTCAATTCGTGGTAGTATTTGTTCCTTTACATCATCCGTCGAGTCGTCATCATCGAAGCGATGTTCATAAACTTCCTTCCAGCCAGCTGATAAAATTGTTTTTCCGCGGGCAATAAAGCTTTCATCGCCTATTTTTGCACGTAATGTTAATTGCTCATATTCAAAAGCAGGAAGTAGCACCGCTAGGAATCGTTTCACAACAAGATCATAAATTTTACGTTCTTTATCTGTAAACGCAGAATAATTTACAAAGCCTTCTGTTGGAATAATGGCATGGTGATCTGAGACCTTACTATCATCGACAAAGGCCTTTGTAGGCTTGATTGGTTTAGTAAGTAGTTTGTTAGCGATCGAACGATACTCACCGATGCCACACGCCTTTAAGCGTTCAGGTATTGTTGCCACGATATCTTGAGAAATAAAGCGAGAATCAGTACGTGGATATGTTAATACTTTATGTTGTTCGTAAAGCTTTTGCATAATATTCAGCGTTTCTTTTGCAGAGTAGCCGAAAATTTTATTGGCATCACGCTGTAATTCCGTTAAATCATAGAGGCCTGGAGCATACGATTTTTTAGGTTTCTTTTCAATATCAGCAACGATGGCATTGCTATTTCCAAGTTTCTTAACTAAGATATCAGTTTTTTCTTTATCAAATGAACGGCTATTACCGTTTGCATCCTGCCATGTAAGCTTCAAATTGTCAGTCGTTTGTGCTTCTATACCATAATAAGTTTGGGCTTTAAAATTTTTAATTTCATCCTCACGTGCGGCAATAATAGCGACCGTTGGCGTTTGGACACGTCCGCAGTTGAGCTGTGCATTAAAGCGAGTAGTTAAAGCACGAGTTGCATTGAGCCCGATATACCAATCAGCCTCAGAACGAGCTACAGCAGATGCATAGAGGTTATCATATGCTTTGCCAGGCTTTAGATTGGCAAAACCATCTTTTATTGCTTTATCGGTTACTGAAGAAATCCATAAGCGTTTAAGTGGTTTTTTAATCTTTACTTTATCAAGTATCCAGCGTGCTACTAATTCACCTTCACGTCCAGCATCTGTCGCAATAATTACCTCACTTGCATCATTACGTGTAAGTTGGCTTTTGACTGCATTAAATTGTTTACCAGTTTGTTTAATGACAGTTAATTTTAAGCGTTCAGGAAGCATTGGTAAATCTTCAAGATTCCACGTTTTATATTTCACATCATAACTTTCAGGGTCAGCTAGTGTTACAAGATGTCCAAGCGCCCAAGTAACAATGTATTTATCTCCTTCAAGGAAGCCATTTCCTTTTTTAGTACACTTCAGCACACGTGCAATATCACGTGCTACAGAAGGTTTTTCAGCGATTACTACGCTTTTTGCCATTGTTAACACCCTTTCATAGTTCCATGGTTTTAAATATAGCATAGGTTGAGTGGGTTGGCAGTTTAACTGAAGCGAAATTTGTTAAATGTCGATGAAAAGATCTTGAGCAATTGAGATGATAAAACTAAAATTTCAGAAAAAATATTGAATTCAGAAAATATGTATGTTAGGCTAGTGTACATAAAAATGAAGTGAAGGCTTCAAAATATAAATAAAAAAAGGATGCGCTTCTTTTATGGGGAACCAAACAATTCAGCAAATGATTCAAGAGAAATATCAAGAGTTGTCCAAAAGTCAACAAAAGGTAGCTACATTCATCTTAAAAAATTTACAGACAGTTGGAGTTCACTCCGCTTCATATGTAGGGGAAAAGGCTGGAGTAAGTGAAACGACAGTTATCCGCTTTTGTTATGCGTTAGGCTTATCTGGTTATGCACAATTGCAACGTCAAGTGACAATGCATTTATTTAATGAAGGAAATGCAAGTAGTTTGCAAAATTATTTGCAATCGAAGCAAGCTCTTTTTGAAAATCCACGTTTTTATGTAAAGACTATGGAAAAAGATGCATCTCGCATTTTAAATATGGCTAAAAATATTCATGAGGAAGATTTTAATCGAGCTTCAGTATTGCTCCATGAGAAGAAAAAAATATATATTGCAGGGAATGGCTCCTCCCATTTAGCTGCACAATGGCTTCATTTTACATTAAATCTTTTGAGACCAAATGTTGTACTGTTAAATTTTGAGACAAGTGAGGTCATACGTGCTATCCAAGAGATTGATGAGGATAGTGTAGTAATTATTTTATCGTTCCACCGTTATTTTAAAGAACCGATCCAATTTGCAGCTGAATTAAAAGAAAAAAAATGTGAGATTATTGGCATTACTGATTCTCAAATTGCACCTATTACACAATATGCAACCATTACCTTTGTGAACGAACAACAACAAGAAGTGTCCACAATAGATGCTATGCCAGCACTCATAGCATTTTTAAATACTCTAATAGCTGGGATGACTGCACAAGATCATGACTATTATGAAAATCAACGCGTAAAATATGATGATTTCCAAAATAGCTTTTTAGCAAACCGATGGAGTTGACTACTATGAATCAAGTATTACAAAAGTTACAGCCACGTCTGGCAGATATTTTTAAACATTTACATGAACATCCGGAAGTTAGTTGGCAAGAACACAATACAACGCACTATATAGCAAATTTATTGAGAGAGGCCCAGATGGAGCCGCAGCTTTTTGAAGATATGACAGGACTTTATGTTGATATTGGTAAAGGAACACCTAGAGTAGGGTTTCGCACTGATATAGATGCACTTTGGCAGGAGGTGAATGGTGTCTTTCAAGCTAACCATTCTTGTGGACACGATGGTCATATGACGATGGCTATTGGAACTGCATTGCTGTTAAAGGACATGGAGCATTTATTGTCAGGTGCTGTACGCATTCTATTTCAACCTGCTGAGGAAAAGGCACAAGGAGCCCGCGCATTTGTCGAAAAAGGTATTATAGATGATTTAGATTATTTATTTGGTGTTCATGTTCGACCATTAAAGGAATTACAGGATGGGTCATATGCGCCAGCATTATACCACGGAGCAGCAAAGCTTTTTACAGGGACCATTATTGGGGAAGAGGCACATGGCGCACGACCAGAACTTGGCATTAATGCAATTGAGGTTGGAGCAGCGATTGTCGAAGGTCTTCAAAAAATTTGGACGGATCCAACTATCTCTGCCTCTGTCAAAATGACACAGTTTAATGCAGGAGGCACCTCCACAAATATTATTCCTGGTAAAGCTAGCTTTAGCATTGATGCACGAGCCCAAACAAATGAAGTGATGCAGGTAATCACAGAGGGGGTGGAGCGTGTAAAAGCGTCTGTTGAAGCGATGTATGGTGCCAAGATTTTTTTACAGGTCGATGCTCATATAGTGGCAGCATTGGTGGATGATGAAGCCTTACAACATATGAAGGAAGCTATTATTGATGTAGTTGGGGAAAAGGCTTGTGCTCCACCAGTTGTTACACCAGGAGGGGAGGATTTTCATTTTTATACCTATGAACGTCCGAAGCTTAAAGCTACAATGCTTGGATTAGGCTGTGGGGTTACTCCGGGCTTACACCATCCGCAAATGACCTTTAATCAAGATCGGCTTTTAATAGGTGTAAATATTATTACAAGGGCTATTTTAAGAGCATTATAAAGATATAGAAAGAAGAGATAGCTATGATAGAGATAAGAGAAATCAAAACAATAGAACAACTTGAGCAAGTTCAGCAATTAGAGTTTGATGTGTGGGGCATGCCTGCAATTCCTCTCCATCAAACGCTTACCGCAGTGAAAAATGGGGGCATCGTTGTAGGTGCCTATCAAGAAGATAAATTAGTCGGTTTTAGTTATGGTTTTGCGGGTTTTCGAGAAGGCAAAAGCTATCTATGCTCTCATATGTTAGGGATTGATGAAAAATACCGATCCCTAGGTATAGGAGAAAAGTTAAAGTATGAACAGCGAGCTATTGCTATTGATCGTGGCTATGATTTAATGGTATGGACATTTGACCCTCTCGAAACCCGAAATGCTTATCTTAATCTATCTAAATTAAAGGGTATTTGTTATACCTATATAGAAAATTGCTACGGTGAAATGAAGGATGGCTTCAATAAAGGGCTGCCCTCTGATCGATTTGAGGTGAGCTGGCATTTAACTTCAGATTATGTGGTGAATGACATTGCAATAGAAGTAGCGAATGCAATACCAGTGGCAAGCTGTGAACTTACAAAGCAGGGTTTATTATGTTTAGAAATGACTGAAAATTTGGAATTTAAGGAAGAGATGTATACGCTACCTGTTCCTCAGGACTTTCAAGCCTTAAAAGCACAAAATCCTAGCTTAGCATTGGATTGGCGTTTCAAAACAAGAAATATACTAAAGCAGCTATTTTTAGCAGGGTATGCCGCTATTTCACTGCAGCAACAAGAATACTTTAACGAATATGTTTTCGTGAAAAAAGCAGCTTTAAATTTGGAAGGGGCAAATTAAAATGAAAATTACAGAAATCACAATACGACAACTGAAGATGAAATTAAAAGCACCGTTTACAACAAGCTTTGGCACGTTTGATGAGAGGGACTTTTTAGTCCTTGAGGCTAAAGAGGAATCAGGCTTAATTGGTTGGGGAGAATCAGTTGCCTTTCATTCACCTTGGTACAATGAAGAAACACTCCAAACAAACTGGCATATGCTTGAAGACTTCCTCATTCCTCTTATTTTAAATAAAGAGATTCATCACCCTGATGAAGTCAGTCAATTATTTGAGCCCATTCGTAAAAACAATATGGCGAAATCGACGATTGAAGGAGCAATTTGGGATATATATGCGCAGCAAACTGGCCAATCCCTAACAACAGCACTTGGTGGTAAAAAGGATAAAATTGAAGTAGGTATTAGTACTGGAATACAAAATTCAATCGAGGAGTTAGTTGCGTTAGTTGACGGCTATGTTAAGGAAGGCTATAAACGCATGAAAATCAAAATAAAACCAGGCTGGGATGTAGAGGTTATGCGTACATTAAGGGAAACGTTTCCTGATGTAGCCTTTATGGCAGATGCCAATTCAGCCTATCGTCTAGAAGATGCTGAAACATTGAAACAACTTGATGCATTTAACTTAACAATGATTGAGCAACCACTTGCTTCAGATGATATTATCGATCATGCTTCATTGCAAAAATTAATCGAAACACCAATTTGTTTGGACGAAAGTATCCATTCATTAGAAGATGCACGAAAGGCTGTAGAATTAGGTAGCACCAAAATTATAAATATAAAAATTGGTCGTGTTGGTGGCCTAACGGAAGCAAAAAAAATACATGATTATTGTGAGGCCCATAACATTCCTGTATGGTGCGGCGGCATGTTGGAATCTGGTATTGGTCGTGCGCACAATGTGGCCTTAACAACGTTGTCGAATTTTATATTACCAGGAGATACTGCCGGCTCTAATCGATATTGGGAAAAGGATATTATCGAACCAGAAGTAGTTGTAAAAGATGGTTACATTGAAGTACCACAGCAAATAGGAATTGGTTATGAAATAAATAGGGAAACGGTTAGTTCCTTCACAGTCGCACAGAAAACATATCAATAATTAGACTTAAGTTCATATAATAGAATAGTAGGTGTGCTATGAAAAAAAGTTGGCAGATAGGTGGAGCATTTGTAGGCTTAATTGTTGGTGCAGGGTTTGCATCGGGTCAGGAAATTATGCAGTATTTTACAAGCTTTGGCTTGTACAGTATTATAGGTGCCATTGTTGCTACACTTGCCTTCGCATTTTTAGGGATGAGTTTAGCACAATTAGGGACAGATCTACAAACAACATCACATAAAGAGGTTATCTATCATATTGGAGGGCGATATGTAGGCATTATTTTAGATATCGTTATCACGTTTTTCTTATTTGGTGTTGCTGTAGTTATGTTTGCTGGGTCAGGATCGACATTTCATCAAATGTTTGGCATCAATCCAGTGGTTGGTAGTATTTTTATGGTCGTTGTAACCATACTAACCTTACTATTAAATGTTAACAATATTATTAATTTAATAGCATTAGTGACCCCTTATTTAATGGGTATCATTTTTATTATTTTGATATATTCCATTTTTACAATGGATATATCCATCGCAGAGCAAAATGCTTTAGCGAAAGCACAACCGTCTGCAGCGTCTAATTGGCTAATGGGAGCGTTGCTTTATGTTTCCTATAATATCGCTGCTGGTGCTGCAATGTTAATTGTGATGGGTGGAACAGTAAAAGACCGCAAAGTTGCTGGCAGAGGAGGACTACTTGGCGGTTTAATGCTTGGTGTGTTAATTGTACTAATCAATATAGCCATGTTTGCTAAAATAAATGTTGTTGATGGAGCAGCAATGCCAACATTAGAATTAGCAAAACAAATACACCCTATAGTAGGTGTCTTAATGTCCATTGCTTTACTAGGCATGATGTACAATACTGCGGTAGGAATGTTCTATTCATTTACAGTTCGATTTATTGCGCCAGACCATCAATATTTTAAGGTTAGTATTGTAGTTATTGGATTGATAGGTTTTGCTGCAAGCCTAGTAGGATTTACTACATTAGTTGGTAAAGTCTATTCAACAATGGGCTACTTAGGTTTCGCCTTAATTGTTGCTGTTATTATTTCATGGCTCCGTAAACTACCGAAAGTTGTATAAAAAGGAATTTTCCCTTGTGTTAATGCGAGGGAAATTTTTTTGTATTTTGTAATGAAAGAAAGATGTACATCATACAATTGATTTGTGTTTGTGAAATCCTTTAATTCTGTTTTAGGTAAAAATTATGCTCGAAATTATAGAAAAAAGCTATTTGTTGCTAGACACCAATTTTTGAGAATGCTATATTTATATTGTCATAGTATTTTTATAATTAGGAAAAAACAGAATGCTTTATGGATTTAAATACTTTTTCCTGATTATAAGGAGTGATGGAGTATAGAGCTAGATGAAGGATGATAGGTGCCTATGGTAAAAAAAACGTTAAAACAAAGAATTGTAGACGCTTCAGTTGAATTGTTTCAGCAAGATGGTTATCACAATGTAACTGTCGATCGCATTGTAGAATACATTGGGGCATCAAAGGGTGGGTTTTATCATAATTTTAAATCAAAAGACGAACTGTTATATGAAATTCATGATGTCTTTATTTCGTATGTTATTCAACAATCACAGGATGCATATGACAAATATGATACACCCATCAAACGTCTATGTGCCATGCTACAAACGCTGACACAAGTATTCGATATGTATCAAGCACATATTACAATTTTTTATGAGGAGAGTCGCTCACTTTCAGATGAATATAGTGACACGATTCATAAAAAGCGAGACCACTATCGTGATATTTTACAAAGAGTGATAGCCGAGGGTCAAGAAACAAAAGATTTTCGTACAGAATTACCTTGTACAATTGTCACAATGGCAATTGTTGGGATGATTAACTGGACATATAAATGGTTTAAGCAATCAGGGCCATTAACAATGGAGCAAATTACTGAAGTTTTTACTGATATGGTATTACGTGCGATTGTAACGGAACAAGCAATGGAAGAAGCGAAGCAATTTATGATAAAGGTGTAGCCAGTAGGAAACGCTGGTTTTATTATTTGTTTTTACAGACCGACTAGTCGGTATTTGCTTGTCATTAAGCTACATCTACTATGACAAATTGAACATTAGGGGGATTAGGGATGAATTTTGAATTAACAAAAGAGCAAGCAATGATTCGAGACATGGTGCGTGATTTTGCTGAGAAAGAGATTAAACCGTATGCTCGTGAGGTTGATGAGACATCAACAATGAGAATAGAGAGCTTTAAGAAGATGGCGGAACTAGGTTTATTGGGTATCCCATTTCCTGAAGAATATGGTGGTTCAGGTGGGGATACGGTGTCCTATGCTTTAGCTGTAGAGGAGATTGGTCGTGCATGTGGGGGAACAGGTTTAAGCTACGCTGCTGCTGTTAGCCTAGGCGCTTCGCCAATTTACAACTTCGGTACAGAGGAGCAAAAGCAAGAATGGTTAGTGCCTTTAGCAAAGGGTGAGACATTAGGAGCATTCGGTTTAACAGAACCCAATGCAGGTTCAGATGCTGGTGGCACGCGCACCACAGCTGTTATTGATGGTGATGACTACATTATTAACGGAGAAAAATGTTGGATTACCAATGCAGGATACGCTCGACAAATTATTGTAACTGCGGTAACTGGTAAACGTGAAGATGGAAAAAAAATTATTTCTTCTATTATTGTGCCAACAAATACACCTGGTGTAACGATTAACTGTAATTATGACAAAATGGGTGTTCGTGGCTCCAATACTTGTGAGATTGTGTTGCAAAACGTTCGTGTGCCAAGAGCAAATCTTTTAGGGGACGAAAAGCGAGGCTTTAGCCAGTTTTTAAATACACTTGATGGTGGACGTATTTCGATTGCTGCTCTTTCTGTTGGGATTGCACAGGCTGCTTATGAGAAGGCACTAAAGTTCGCAAAGGAACGTGAACAATTTGGTGCGCCTATTTCGAAGCTACAAGCGATCCAATTTAAATTAGCTGATATGGCGATGGAAATAGAGCTTGCTCGTACATTAGTACATAAGGCGGCATGGCTGAAAGATCAAAAGAAACCATTCGGCAAAGAGGCTGCAATGGCTAAACTATTTGCTTCTGAAATGGGCTTCCGTACATGTAATCAGGCAATTCAAATTCATGGTGGTTCAGGGTATATGAAAGAATACGATGTAGAGCGTCATTTACGTGACATCAAGTTAATGGAAATAGGTGAAGGTACATCTGAAATTCAACGACTCGTCATTTC
This sequence comes from Lysinibacillus sp., assembly GCF_032093475.1. Classification (NCBI taxonomy): domain Bacteria; kingdom Bacillati; phylum Bacillota; class Bacilli; order Caryophanales; family Bacillaceae; genus Lysinibacillus; species Lysinibacillus sp. Next base: position 56,968 of record NZ_DAMDAY010000001.1, read on the forward strand.
TCGTCTAATTGGCTGTTAATTCTATTTAATTATGCTTCGGCATAATTTGTCCCGAATCGGCTTTGTGCTTGCACAAAGCACTCCTTTCCGATTCCACGGCATTCGCCGAAGGCTTTCACTTCTTTTAGTGGATGTTTGGACATCCACTGAAAGTAGCTTGAATCCGCATTTATCTCATCACCAATAGAGGTGGGAGATCTCTGCTGAAAGAAGTAAGCATAAATATAAGGGGGATCTTAATGGCAGAACTGGTGTATCAAACAATTGGTCAATTGCTAGATGAACAATCGAAAAAGTATCCACAGAATGAAGCTTTAGTTTACGCTGATAGAGATTTACGTATGACTTATGAGCAGCTAAATTATCAAGCACGACTTGTTGCGAGAGGTTTAATGGCTTTAGGAATTGAAAAGGGTGACCATATCGCGGTGTGGACAACGAATGTTCCGGAGTGGGTACAGCTTCAATTTGGTACAGGGAAGATGGGTGCGCCCATCGTTACGGTCAATACTAATTATCGTGCAAGCGAGTTGGAGTATTTACTTAAACAATCTGATGCCAAAACGATTTTTTTAATTGAAAATTATCGAGACCATTCTTTTATTAATACACTACAAGAGTTATGTCCAGAGCTTGAACATTGTGAACCAGGTAATTTGCAATCAAAGCGACTGCCTTTATTAAAAAATGTTATTTTAATCGGCGAAACTAAATATCCCGGTGTACTAAATTGGTCAGATGTATTGAAGGCTGCAGAGAAAGTGACTGAGGAACAGTTAGAACAAAGAGAGCAATCTCTACATTATGATGATGTCATTAATATTCAATATACGTCTGGTACAACAGGCTTTCCTAAAGGTGTGATGTTAACGCATTTTAACTTAGTTAACAATGCTGTCAATATTGCGGAGTGCATGCGTTTAACAGCGGAGGATCGTCTATGTATTCCGGTACCATTTTTCCACTGTTTCGGTTGTGTTATAGGAACTTTAGCTATTACAACAAGTGGGGGAACGATGGTACCTGTGCAGGAATTCTCACCTGAAGAGGTGCTAAGAACTGTTCAACAAGAAAAATGTACAGCATTACATGGTGTACCAACGATGTTCATTAGCGAGCTTAATCTACCAAACTTTGCGTCCTTCAATCTTTCGACCTTACGTACAGGAGTGATGGCAGGTTCAAATTGCCCGATAGAGGTCATGAAAGCAGTTATTGAGAAAATGGGTATGACAGATATTACAATCTGCTATGGTCAAACAGAATCATCGCCAGTTATTACACAGACGAGAACAGATGACCCGTTAGAGTTAAAAGTGGAAACAGTTGGCCGTGCATTACCCAACTTGGAAGTGAAAATTGTTGTTCCAGGTACAACGGATGAAGCGCCTAGGAATGAACAAGGCGAGTTATGTACAAGAGGCTACCATGTAATGAAGGGCTACTATAAAAACCAGGAAGAAACAGAGCTTGCTATTGATCAGGAAGGCTGGCTGCATACAGGTGACTTGGCAACAATGGATGAAGCTGGTTATGTGCGTGTGACAGGTCGTTTGAAAGATATGATAATTCGCGGAGGAGAAAATTTATATCCTCGTGAAATTGAAGAATTTCTTTATACACATCCAAAAATTTCAGATGTCCAGGTTGCTGGTGTACCCGATCCTATTTACGGAGAGGAAGCGGCAGCTTGGATTATTTTGAAAGAAGGGGAGCAAGTGACCGAAGAAGAGATTCGAGAATTTTGTCGAGATAAGATCTCTAGACATAAAATTCCAAAACATATTTTCTTTATCGATAACTATCCAATGACTGCATCTGGAAAAGTTCAAAAATATAAATTACGAGAAGATTTTATGATGACCGTACAGTAAGGGGGGCTAGTGGATATGTTCAACAAAATATTAATTGCCAATCGTGGGGAGATTGCTAGACGTGTGATTAGGACATGTAAGCGCCTAAATATTCATACGGTTGCTATATATTCCGAGGCAGATGCAGAAAGTTTGCATGTAAAGGATGCAAATGAGGCTTACTGTGTTGGAAAACCACCTGTTGCACAGAGCTATTTAAATATTGACCGTATTCTTGAAATCGCAAAAGAAAGTGGCGTAGAGGCCGTTCATCCTGGATATGGTCTACTATCAGAAAATGCAGAGTTTGCGAAGCGATGCACAGAGGCAGGTTTAGTATTTATTGGACCAAGTGCTGATGTAATAGCTTCAATGGGCAGTAAATTAGAGGCTCGTAAAACGATGAAAGCTGCTGGTGTGCCTATTGTAGAGGGAGTAGAACATCCTGTCAAAGATGTAGCAGAAGCTACTAATATCGCCGAGCGTTTAGGTTATCCAATTATGTTAAAGGCCTCGGCTGGAGGTGGCGGTATCGGTATGCAGCTTGTTGACAATGCTGAGGAACTAGCCAAGGCTTTTGAGGGAAATCAAAAGCGTGCTCAGTCATTTTTCGGTGATGGCACAATGTATATGGAACGATTTATCGCCAATCCTCATCATGTAGAAGTGCAAATTATCGCAGATCATCAAGGTAATGTCGTTCCTTTATTTGAACGTGAATGCTCTATTCAACGTAGAAATCAAAAAGTTGTAGAAGAAGCGCCATCACCGTTTATTTCTCAAGAGACTAGAGAAAAAATGCTTGAAGCATCAATTAAGGCTGCAAAGCATATTGGCTATGTCAATGCTGGAACAATAGAGTACTTGGTAGATGAAAATCAAAACTTTTACTTCTTAGAAATGAATACAAGATTACAAGTAGAGCATCCCGTAACAGAGGAAATTACCAAGCTTGATCTAGTAGAAGAGCAATTAAAAATTGCTGCTAAGCAAGCTCTAACATTTACGAGAGAAAGTATTACTAAAGAAGGGCATGCCATTGAGGTGCGTATATACGCTGAAAATCCTTCTACGTTTTTCCCTTCGCCAGGTACTATTACAGCGCTTGAATTACCAACAGGTGAAGGGATTAGACATGAATGTGGTGTCGAAGCAGGTTCAGCCGTAACACCATTTTATGATCCAATGATAAGTAAGCTAGTAGTGTGGGGAGAAACGAGAGAAATTGCCTGTGAAAGGTTAATCCAAGCATTAAAAGCATATAAAGTCGAGGGTATTCAAACGAATATTCCAATGCTATTGAAAACTGTGACACATAATCAATTTTTAAAAGGCGATACAACAACTAAATTTGTAGAGCAATATTATTTACCACAATTAGCAGAAACAAAATAGAATTTCAATGCATTCGTGCTTCTTAGAAAGGGCGAATGCATGACTAAATAACGAGGAGCGAATGACAATGGCAACAGTAAAAGCAAGCATGGCAGGTACAGTGTGGAAAATCGTTGTAACAGAAGGTGAGAAAGTGACAGCAGGTCAAGATGTAGCTATTTTAGAATCAATGAAAATGGAAATTCCAATTGCTGCAGAAGAGGATGGCGTGGTGACAAAAATTATCGCTAATGAAGGAGATTTCATTAACGTTGACGATGATATTTTAGAAATTGAATAAGAGGAGGCCTCTTTATGCAGCTACCTAAGCATGTCATGATCAAAGAAGTGGGTCCCCGTGATGGTTTGCAAAATGAAAAAACACATATTACCACGGTAGATAAAGTACAACTAGTCAATCTATTAAGTCAAACAGGATTAAGTTACATCGAAGTGACTTCATTTGTTCATCCGAAATGGATTCCTCAATTGGCGGATGCAGTCGAAGTTCTTCGAGCTATCAAAAGGAATAAGGATATTACCTATGCAGCACTTGTACCCAATATGCGTGGCTTAGAACGTGCATTACAGGCTGAAGTAGATGAAGTTAGTATTTTCATGTCTGCAAGTGAGAGCCATAATCAAAGCAATATTAATAAAACAATAGAAGAGACCTTTCCAATATTAGAGGAAGTCGTTATAGGGGCAAAAGCAGCAAAGAAAAAAGTTCGAGGTTATATCTCAACAGTTATTGGTTGTCCCTATGAGGGATATATCCATCCAGACAAGGTACTGCGTGTAACGGATAAATTACTGGAAATAGGCGTGGCTGAAATATCACTTGGTGACACAATTGGTGTTGGTGTACCAACACAGGTTGAGTATCTTTTAGAGGAATTACTAAAAAGATATGTACCTGAAAAGTTTGCCATGCATTTTCATGATACACGAGGCACGGCACTAGCTAATATTATGAAATCCTTAGAAATGGGGATTACAAAGTTTGATAGTGCACTTGGTGGATTAGGGGGCTGTCCATATGCTAAGGGAGCTTCAGGAAATGTAGCTACAGAAGATTTGTTGTATTTATTCGATGAGATGGGCATTGAAACAGGAATAGATCGCCAGAAAGTGCTAGAGGCAGCACTCTATATTGAAGAGAAATTAGGAAAAGCTGTTGCATCGAAGCAAATGGCCATTGTCCGTAATGAAAGGAGTGCAAATCAACTATGACGCAACTTGTTCGTTTTGAATTACTGGAGGGGAGTGTTGGGCTTATTACCCTTTCGAGGCCAGAAGCTGCAAATGCAATGTCTGTTCAGTTACTTCGTGAGTTGTCAGACACACTTGATCAAATGAATGGAGATCCTGCAGTGCGTGTAGTTTTACTGACAGGTGAAGGGGAAAAGGCATTTTGCGCAGGCGCTGATCTAAAAGAGCGCAAAGGGATGTCTGATCGCCAAGTAAAGCAAATCGTGCAACTAATTGGGTCGACGGTGGCAAAAGTTGAGACACTTGCACAGCCTGTCATAGCAGTGCTTAATGGCGTAGCTTTTGGAGGTGGTCTAGAGTTGGCATTAGCTTGTGATTTACGTATTGCCGCTACACATGTCCAGCTAGGTCTAACTGAAACCTCTCTCGGAATTATTCCAGGTGCTGGTGGAACACAACGGCTTCCACGTTTAATTGGCCTAGGTAAAGCGAAGGAATTGATTTATACAGCACGTAGGCTGAATGCTGAAGAAGCTAAAAATTACGGTATTGTTGAGCATGTTTATGAAGGACATGAGGTAATGGAAAAGGCACAACAGCTTGCGCTGGAAATGGCTAAAAATGCACCACTTTCTTTAGTGCAAGCTAAAGTCGCGATCAATCAGGGTGTTGAGGTAGATTTAGCTACCGGATTAAAAATTGAATCACTTGCATATAGTGCATTGATACCAACAGAAGACCGATTAGAGGGCTTGCTGGCTTTCCAAGAAAAGCGAACACCACAATATTCAGGGAAATAAAGCACTAAAATATTTCGGTGTAATTGATTGGGCAAAGGGAGGAATAAACATGAGCAATATCTCGACTGAAAATACACCACCTACAATGAAAGACAAAATTTTAACAGGTGGTTTACCAAAATATCATGATAAAAATGCACAACAAGGCAAGCTATTTGTACGTGAACGTCTTGAACTATTACTAGACGATGGTCTTCAATCAGAAGATGGACTTTATGCAAACTGTTTGGCGGGAGATTTGCCGGCAGATGGTGTTGTTACTGGTATTGGTAAAATACATGGACGCACAGTTTGTGTGTTAGCCAATGATTCTACTATTAAAGCTGGCTCTTGGGGAAAACGCACAGTTGAAAAAATGATTCGTATTCAAGAAACTGCTGAAAAGCTAAATTGTCCATTATTATATTTAGTTGATTCAGCAGGTGCACGTATTACAGATCAGTTAGAAATGTTCCCAGGACGTAGAGGTGCGGGTCGCATTTTCTACAACCAAGTAAAGCTGTCAGGAAAAGTTCCGCAAATTTGCTTACTGTTTGGACCTTCTGCAGCAGGTGGTGCTTATATTCCTGCATTTTGTGATATCGTTGTCATGGTGGAAGGCAATGCTTCAATGTATTTAGGCTCTCCTCGAATGGCTGAAATGGTGATTGGTGAGAAAGTAGATTTAGAAACAATGGGTGGCGCAAAAATGCACTGTTCAGTCTCAGGCTGTGGAGATGTGCTTGTCAAAACAGAACAAGAGGCTATTGCTTATGCTCGTAAATACTTAGGCTATTTCCCTAATAACTACGCAGAACGAAGCAAAGTAGAGACACCTAAACCACCTGCTTCATTTGATAAATCTATTGAGGAATTAATCCCTGAAAATCAAAATGTTCCTTTCGATATGTATAAATTAATTGATCGAATTATCGATGAAGATTCGTTTTGTGAGGTAAAGAAATTATTTGCACCTGAACTAATTACAGGTCTTGCACGAATTAATGGGCAATCAGTAGGCATAATCGCTAACCAACCTCGCGTTAAGGGAGGCGTGCTATTCCATGACTCGGCTGATAAAGCAGCAAAATTCATCTCACTTTGTGACGCATTTAATATTCCCCTGTTATTCCTAGCAGACGTTCCTGGCTTCATGATAGGTACACAGGTAGAGAAAGCAGGAATTATCCGTCATGGTGCAAAAATGATTTTTGCTATGAGTGAAGCAACTGTTCCTAAGCTAACGGTCATTGTTCGTAAAGCATATGGGGCAGGTTTATACGCAATGGCAGGTCCAGCATTTGAACCAGATTGCTGTATTGCATTATCTAATGCGCAAATTGCCGTAATGGGGCCAGAAGCAGCGGTCAATGCTGTTTATGCTAATAAAATCGCAGAGCTTCCGAAAGAAGAGCAAGCAAGCTTTATTGCCGAAAAGCGTAAAGAGTACCAAGAGGAAATAGATGTGTATCGTTTAGCATCAGAGCTCATTATCGATGATGTAATTGAGCCGAATGATTTACGCAAAGTACTAGAAAATCGCTTAGAGCTTTATATGTCAAAATACTTATTATTCTCACAGCGTAAGCATGGGGTAAATCCAGTATAACCATATACTTAATTGAAGGGCTGTCTCCGCTATTAGGGGCAGCTTTTTCAATGTTAATTTTTTCAGCTACTTGCATGGTGTAGAGTAGCATATTAAAATATGAAAAGGAATAAAGGGAAGTGGGTGTTAAGCTTGTCTAAAAACAACATAACGGATGTTCAGGGTAATGCGAAGCTCCCATTACCATATCGAAATGTCATTGATACATATTATTTGCCATTAAAGGTCACGGGTTGGATTTTATTTAGTATTTATTCATTTATAGCTTTTTATAAGTTAGTCATTGATCGCTTAGTAAATGTCGTAGTTGTTTTATTTAAGGGTGATTATTCTATAGGTGATTTAGGCTTGTTTGATTATAGTAGCTGGCGATTAACTACGAATTTTGTTCCCTTTGAAACGATTCTCCGCTATATAAACTATTCTCAATATTTTAATTGGGATATCATAATCGTAAATCTTCTTGGTAACTTATTAATTTTTACTCCAATGGGCTTTTTATTGCCATTATTATCGAAGAAATTTCGTAAAGCATGGGTCATTATTTGTTTGGGCTTTTTCGCAAGTCTATCAGTAGAAACCATACAATTTATTTTTACGGTTGGCTCTGCTGATATTGATGATTTAATTTTGAATACAATTGGTGCATGGTTTGGTTATTTAGCTTATAAGGGCATATTGATTAGACCAAAAAAGTGAGAAAAACAGTCCTTTTTTTAAGGGCTGTTTTTTATATTGTTGAAAACTTTACTGAAATAGAAATGAAAATTGTCAATGAATGAAGGTCTTTATACCTAATGAAAAAAATAATTAATATCTCTTTAGGTGGTTAGTAGTCATTTCTACTTGAATTTAATAATGAAAATTCCGATAATGAGTGTACAGAAACTGTTCAGATGGTATAGATATAGTGTTAGAAGATATGTTCATATCTAGTATCTTATTGGCATATGTAAATAGAAGGGCGAGGTGAAAACTATGAAAATATTGAATTCTATGGAGCAAGACAGAGTTTCATCGCAATATAATCGTAAAAAGATCTTGCAACGAAAAGAGGCTGGAGACGCCTATCGAAAAAATGCCATGTATTTTCAGCCAAAGAAAAATCCATTATTGCTGGAGCTTGAAAATTTACTTTTAGGGCGTACAGATCAAGACTTATATGAGCAACAACAAGAAAAGGCAAAAGAAGTAACGCCTCAACAGCAAGCAATAATGGAAGATCTACAACAAACCGAAGCTTATGTACGTGCACATGAGCATGCCTATAAAGCAGGGACTACTGATAACATTGATTCTTCTGCTGTATCCAATCTAGAGCAAAATGACACATTACAAATTTTAGAACAGGTACGACATGCAGCATTAGCACCAACAGAGCCTTCACCGCAAGATTTACGTGTGGTACAAAGTGTCAACGCACAAATACAGCAAATGTTAAATAATTCGCATTCTGCAGATGACATAATAGAAGAAGGTGAGCCATCTTTTGTACGTGACATGATTGAGGTAAAGGTTCCTGAACGTTTCTCCAAGGAATTGAATTTGGACCCATTTGCAGATACAATTTTCGGTAAGAACTATGAGATTGCATTTAAGTTGAGAACATTCAAACAGGCCTCAGAAAAATATGTAGCTCACGTTCAAATGACGAAAAATGGCTATCGTCCAGATAAGGATCATATGTTCTCTTTGATAGCCTGATGCTGTAGATAGGAGATTATTGACATGGCAAAGGCAAAGCATGCGAAAACAAACGCAATTCGATTATTAGAACAACAAAAAATCCATTTCGATGTGATTGAATATGAAATTGGAGACGGTCAGGTTGATGGTGTCTCTGTTGCTGAGAAAATTGGTCAGCCTGTTGCTCGTGTGTTTAAAACACTAGTAGCAAAGGCAAGCGCACAAAAGCTTTTTGTATTTGTCATTCCAGTGGCTGAAGAGCTGGATTTAAAAGCTGCTGCAAAGGTAGTTGGGGAAAAGAAAATCGAAATGCTCGCAGTAAAAGATTTACTTGGCTATACCGGCTATGTTCGTGGTGGATGTTCCCCAGTAGGAATGAAGAAATTATACCCAACAGTCATTGACGATTCCGCACAAGAGCAAGGTAGTATTATTGTGAGTGCAGGGAAAATAGGCATGCAAATCCATGTTCAGTTAGAGGATTTAATAACTGTTACAAAGGCGCAGCTTGCTCCAATTACAACTACCCATGCGTAAGAAAATGGGTAGTTATTTTTATGTATGATTAATACTGTAGCATAAGCAAGAACTCTCTATTTTCATAGAAAATATGATACAGTAGTGCAATATCATACATAGAGAGAAGGGGACGAAATGCGGAAAATAATGGGGTGGCGTTGGGCATTCTTTATTGGAGGCTTAATTGTAATGTCACTTGGCATCACAATGTCCATAAAAGGGAAAATTGTTGGTACAAGCCCTTGGGATGTCTTGCATGTTGGATTATTTCAAAACTTTGGGCTAAGTATTGGGACATGGTCAATTTTAACAGGACTTTTTATAGTTGCTTCAACATCTATTGTGTTGCGCGAATGGCCCAAAATAGGCACTTGGTTAAATATGCTGTTAATTGGCTCATTTATTGATGTATTTAACTGGCTATTGCCGTCAACAGATGTTTACAGTCTTCAGATTACATATTTTATCATTGGTTTATTTGTTTTAAGCTTCGGCTGTGGCATGTATATTGCGCCAAATATGGGGGCAGGTCCACGTGATACCTTAATGATGATCCTTGTTGAAAAGTTTGGTGGATCCATTAAAACAGCTAGAATGGGTATCGAGGTTTTGGTGACAATTGTAGGCTGGCTTCTAGGTGGGCCGGTAGGAGTGGGCACGGTATTAATTGCTTTAACTTCAGGCTATATTGTGCAGTATTCATTACCATATTGTCGTAAGCTTTTAATGAAATGTATTGGGAATATAGAGGGTATGAAGCCATTCTATTAAATTAAGAAGCTACTTTTATCTGTCAGGGAGAAGAGTAGCTTTTCATCTTTTTTAGCGTTCTTTCATATAATGCAGGGCAGAAGCTAAAGGAGGAACGACATTTGAATGGAAATGTAACATATTATTTTGGACACGCATTGACTGGGCAAGGTGTGAAACATTTATATAAAGAGATGATGGAAGAAGCGGAGCTTGTTTATTTTTTGCAAGGCGCGCCAACTTTTAAAGGGTCAGAACTGTTAAAAGAGCTAGGTTATTTTTATGTTAAACAAGGCTTTGCAGTCGAGTGGTTTAAGCACGCTTTATTAGAGGAGGTTGTTGAAGCCGTTTATGTAAAGGGCTGTAATAGACTTTTTGTATGGGCCTCTGAATGGAACATTGAGCCAACGCTGCTCGGTACAAAGCATCGTGTATTATCCTTTTATGATTGTTTAGAGGATGTGCAGCTTGAAAAGGTTGGTGAACAGCTAGCTACGGCAATGGAGGAGCGAGCAACATGGCGTGATAAATGTATTGCAAAGCTAAATCATGCAATCAAGCTTCATGATGATTGGGAGGTTGTCACGCAAAGCTGTATGAATTGGCAGGCATTGAATGAACAAGTGGAAAATTTAAAGACAGAGGTATTCCAATCCATTGTCTTAAATAAAACAGGCATGAGGACACATCGTTTACTTGGAACATTAACTCCTAGAGGTGCCGAAAATACAGTTGAAAGTATTACAAAGGGCATCACGACTAGATTGATGATTAAAGGCAAGCCTGGTACAGGTAAATCTTCATTAATGAAGAGCTTAGCTGATGAAGCGAATGCGAGGGGACTTGATGCACAAATCGTCTGGTGTGGTTTGGATGCAGGATCAGTAGATATGGTCATTATTCCAGAATTGAATTTTTGTATCTTTGATAGTACAGAGCCCCATGTCTTTAATCCAGAGGATGGTCGATTAGGGGATAAAATCTTTGATATTGGGCAACATTGTGCACTTTCTGATGAGGCTGAAACGGCCATTGATTTAGTACGTACCCAATATAAAGAAGCGATACAGGATGCGATGGGGCATTCAAAGCGGTATGCAGAAGCAGAATATACTGTTCGCCGGCTATTTGATAATTGTCTATCAGCATCATTATGGCGTGAGAGAACAGCGCCACTATTCGAAAGATTAACAAAGTAATTTAGCTAATGGCTTGCATGTGCTAAACTAGGAGCTAGAACAGTTTTCCTAGGAAAGGATGATACGCTTGTCAAAAGTATTGAATGCATTTTTAGATGAAAACCTACAAGCCTTACATGAACAAGGCTTATACAATGAAATTGATCCAGTAGAGGGCGCAAATGGCCCAATTATTCAGGTTCGTGGCAAAAATCTTGTTAACTTATCCTCTAACAACTATCTTGGATTAGCAACTAATGAAGAATTAAAGCGTATTGCCAAAGAGACAATTGAACAATACGGTGTTGGAGCAGGTGCTGTTCGTACAATCAACGGGACACTTGATCTACACGTTAAATTAGAAGAAAAGCTTGCTGAATTTAAAGGAACAGAAGCGGCTATTTCCTATCAATCAGGCTTTAATTGTAATATGGCAGCCATTTCAGCTGTCATGGATAAAAATGATGCAATTCTTTCTGATCAATTAAACCATGCATCTATTATCGATGGTTGTCGCTTATCAAAGGCAAAAATCATCGCGTTTAATCACTCTGATATGGATGATTTACGTGCTAAGGCAAAAGCGGCGAAAGAATCAGGATTATACAATAAGATTATGGTCATTACAGATGGTGTCTTCTCAATGGATGGTGATATTGCTAAATTACCTGAAATTGTGGAAATTGCTAAGGAATTTGATTTAATTACGTATGTCGATGATGCCCACGGTTCAGGTGTAACAGGAAAAGGGAAAGGAACTGTGAAGCATTTTGGATTAGAAAAAGAAATCGACTTCCAAATTGGTACACTGTCAAAAGCCATTGGTGTTGTGGGTGGCTATGTTGCGGGTAAGAAAAATTTAATTGATTGGTTAAAAGTACGCTCACGTCCATTTTTATTTTCTACAGCATTACCGCCAGGCGATGTAGCAGCGATTACAGCAGCTGTACAAATGCTAATTGATTCCACTGAGCTTCACGATAAGCTTTGGGATAATGGTAACTATTTAAAGGCCGGTTTAGAGAAGCTTGGCTTTAATATCGGTGAGTCTGAAACACCAATTACACCTTGTATCATTGGGGATGAAAAGCTGACACAGGAGTTTTCAAAACGTTTATTCGAAGAGGGCGTTTATGCAAAATCAATTGTCTTCCCAACTGTTCCTAAAGGTACAGGACGTGTTCGTAATATGCCAACAGCTGCACATACAAAAGAAATGCTTGATGATGCGATTGCAATATATGAAAAAGTTGGTCGTGAGTTAGGCGTTATTCAATAAGAAAAAGGCTTCCTCTGAGATGGGGAAGCCTTTTTTTATCAGTTTAACTGGACAGATGGTAAAAATGAGAAATCACTTTATTTCGAGCCAATAATTTTTGCTGCTCTTAACTGTTGCATGTCTTCATCGGTAATATTCAAAGCTCGTAATATTTCTTCATTATGTTGTCCTAAAGTAGGAGCTGCACTTGTTAGCTGACCAGGTGTTTGTGAGAACTTAGCTGGGAAGCCTAATGTACGCATTGGTCCTGCAGTTGGATGGTCATAGGACAAGACCATGCCTCGCTCTAAAATATGTGGATCATTCAATGTTTGATCATAGGAGTAGATAGGACTTGAAGGTACACCATGTTTATCTAAAAGTGCTAGCCAGTAAGTCGCTTTATGCTTCACTAATTCGCTCTCAATTTCTTTCTCTAGTACTTTCACATGTTGAGCACGAGAATAGTTAGTAGCAAAGAGAGGATTGTTTAACCAATCAGGTCGGTTGACAACCTTAGTCGCAAAAATCTCCCACAGCTTTTGATTACCTGCACCTACTAAAATATAGTCATCCTGTGTTTTGAAGCCTTGATAAGGAGCCGAAACACGATGAGCAGTGCCTGTCCGTTCGGGTAACACGCCTTGTCCAAAGTAAGCAGCCGCCTCCCAAACAGTCCATGCAAGTCCGGACTCTACTAAAGAGACATCTATATATTGCCCCTCACCACTGCGCAGCTTATAAATATAAGCCATCAAAATCGATTGTAATGCTGTTTGAGCAGCAGCAATATCATTGACGGCAAAGCCTACTTTTACAGGTCGGCCTTCCGCTTCGCCAGTCATATGCATTAAGCCACTTAATCCTTGGGCCATAATGTCATAGCCACCTTTTTGGCTATAAGGACCTGTTTGACCATAACCTGAAATGGAGCAATAAATAAGGCCAGGGTTGATGTTCTTTAAAGTGTCATAATCAATGCCAAGCTTTTTCGTGACACCAGGTCGATAGTTTTCTACAAGGACATCTACAGATTGAATAAGCTCTTTGAATAATGCTAGTCCCTCAGCCGTTTTTAAATTGATACAAACGCCTTTTTTATTGCGATTGACCATCATATACATATGGCTTTCTTCACTAATAAAAGGACCCATTGTACGTGTATCGTCGCCATTAGGATATTTTTCGATTTTGATTACTTCCGCGCCCATATCTGCTAGGACCATTGTGCAATAAGGACCAGCTAATACTTGGGATAAATCAACAACTCTTATTCCCTTTAATGCCTGTTTCATTTATCTTCAGTCCCATCAATTTTGACTAATGTGATGTTACGTAACCCCTTGACTGAGGTCACACCAGCTAACGCGATGGAAACCTTTAGCTCATCATAAAGATTGGTCATCACTTTCTCGACACCTTGTTGTCCATTAAGAGCTAGTCCATAAACAAATGGACGTCCAATCGCAACAGCATCTGCACCTAAAGCAAGTGCTTTTAGTGCGTCCATACCACGGTACACACCGCTATCTAAAATAATCGGAATTTGTCCATTTACTGTCTCCACAATAGCAGGAAGGGCATCCAGAGAACCGATCACACCATCTAGTTGACGACCACCATGGTTGGAAACAATGATGCCATCGATGCCATTGTCGATTGCTAACCTTGCATCTTCAGCATGTAAAATTCCTTTCAATAATATTGGAAGATTAGTGCGTCGCTTTAACTCTCGAACATGTTCCCAATTGAGTGTGGGGTGGAAGACATTTTGCAGAACCCCCTGTACATAGGACTCAAATGAATCATCAGGCAATGAGGCAGTAAAAACAGGATCATTCATATAATTTCCTTTTGCATAGCCTAGCTTTAGTGGTGAAAATTGGTTGCGCACATCTTCTTCTCGCCAGCCAAGCATTACCGTATCAATCGTTAAAACGATTGCTTCAAATCCAGCTGCCTCTGCTCGTGCAGCCATACTATACGCAATTGCCTCATTTGTAGACCAATACAATTGGAACCATTTTGTTGCTGTTGGAGCAGCTTCGGCAACTTCCTCAAGCGCATAAGTGGAAACTGTACTTTGAATATATGGAATATTTAAATGTTGGGCAGCACGGACAACGGCAAGCTCTCCCTCATCGTGAACCATACCATTCATGCCAACTGGAGCAAAAAGCAATGGAGTTGGATAGGTTTTACCAAACAAATGAATCGACGTATCAACATTAGAGACATCATTTAAAAAGCGGGGTACAATGGAGTATTTTTTAAACGCTGCACGATTGTTGTGTAAAGTTTGTTCACCCCCAGCACCTGAACGTATATAGCCGAAGGGTCCAGCTGCTATTTTTTCTGCAACAGCCTTTTCTAGGTCAGCAAAGCAAATGGGAAAGGGGGCTTGTGCAGTAATATTCTTTAACAGTAGATCGCCATCAGTCGTGTTTGTCATCGTAACTACCTCACTTATTTATTGAAAATAGGCTTTCTTTTGTGTAAAAAGGCTTGAATGCCTTCGTTATAATCGTCTGAACTAAATGAATTAAGAACGGTTTGGGCCAGTTCTTCGTTCTCTTCGTTTTCACCATCTACAATCGCCTGAATGATTTTTTTAATGCCTGCATTTGCAACGGATGATTTACTTAATAGATGCTCTGCAAAATGCAATGTGGCATTTTCAATATCCTCTGGCTCATGTAAGGCTGTGATTAAACCAATGCTTTTTCCTTCTTCCGCTGTAAATATGTTGGCTGTATATAAAATTTCCTTTGCCTTGGCGACACCCACAATATTGATTAAGCGTTTAGTGCTTTCAAGATTATAGACAATACCAATATTGGCTGCCGTAATACCAAGCTTACTATTCGGTGTGGCCAATCTAAAATCACATGCGTTTGCTAACTCTAAGCCACCGCCAATCGCTAAGCCCTGAATCATTGCAATGGTAGGGTGCGGAAATTTATAAAGGGCATCAATGGCTTTTAAAGCTATATCGTTATAGGCTTTGGCATTGTCAGCAGCATAACGAATATCTAAAAACTCACTAATATCTGCACCTGATGAAAAGGCAACTTCATTGATACCGCGAACAATTAATAGCTTAATAGAAGGATCTGTACGTAACTGCTCAAGCTGGTCTACTATGGCCTTAAACATCGCCCTCGATAAAGAATTACGTTTATCAGGGCGATTTAACACTAACGTTGCGATATAGCCGTTTTTTTCTACGTAAATTTCAGTTGTCATCGTCATTCTCCTAGTCTTTCTTTAATTTCGCAGCAAAGCGGTTGCCGATGGATTGTATGCTTTGAACAAGGATGATTAAGATAAAGACAGTGGCATACATAACATCAACCTCATAGCGTAAATGACCATAACGGTAGGCAAGGTCACCTAATCCCCCTGCCCCCACCATTCCAGCCATTGCCGTAGCGCCAATTAAGCCAATTGTGGCAATCGTTAAGCCTAAAATAATCGATGGGCGTGCTTCACGTAATAGGACATGCCAAATAATATGGCGACGTTTTATGCCCATTGCTGTATAAGCTTCTACCACACCTGAATCCACCTCTAAAAGAGCAGATTCCATTAAGCGTGCAATATAAGGAGCTGTATAAACAACTAGTGGGACTATAACACCTTTAACACCAATCGTTGTACCAACAATTAATTTGGTAAATGGTAAGATGAAGAATAATAAAATGATAAATGGAACAGAACGAATAATATTGATGATGAGATTAAAAAGCTGATAGATAATTTTATTTTCAAAGGATTGACCTGGTCGTGTTAAAACGATTAATAGCCCTAAGGGAATACCAATTAGAATGGAGAAGAGTAGCGAAATTCCGACCATTTGGAATGTTTCGATAATTGATTTTCCAATGACATCTGACCAATCTGAAAAGAAGCTTTGAATACTACTCATTGAATTCGCCTCCTAATTCTTCTACCGCAACACCATTTTCTGTAAAATAGGTTAGGGCCTTTTGGACGATATGGGTTTCTCCATGTAAATGCACCACGATATTCCCAACAATGCCGTTTTTTAATTCAATAATATTAGCTGTTAAAATATTCGGTTGCACATCGTACACCTTCGTGACTTCTGCTAGTAATGGCTTACCCGTACTATCACCAAGGAATGTTAAACGAATGACACTTCCAGAAACGTTTAACTGCTCAATGAGTGAAGGGGATAAATTACGCTGAGAAATTGTATTTAAAAACTTTCTAGTAGTAAGGTGCTTCGGTTTTGCAAAAAGCTCAATAGCAGTACCAAACTCCACGACCTTACCTGATTCGAGAACAGATACCTCATCACATATTTTCTGAATGACATTCATTTCATGTGTGATGAGTAGGATCGTAATGCCTAACTCGCGGTTAATTTTTAACAACAATTCAAGGATGGCCTCGGTCGTTTCAGGATCGAGTGCACTTGTTGCCTCGTCACTAAGTAAAATCTCTGGCTCTTGTGCTAAGGCACGTGCAATAGCAACTCGTTGCTTTTGCCCACCAGAAAGTTGATTAGGATAGCTATCCAGTTTCTCTGTTAATCCTACAATTTCGGCGTATTTTGCTACACGGTTTTTTACTTCCTTGTCGTTATAGCCTAGTAGTTTTAAAGGCACAGCAATATTGTTGTAAACTGTTGCAGTTTTTAATAGATTAAAATGTTGGAAAATCATTCCTATTTTTTGTCGTGTTTGACGTAATTCATTTAGCGAAAGGGCTGTAATGTCCACATTGTCTATCAGTACTTTTCCCGAAGTAGGACGTTCCAGTAAATTGACACATCGAATAAGTGTACTTTTACCAGCACCACTATAGCCGATAACCCCATGAATTTGTCCCTTTTTCACATGAAGATTGATTCCATCCACAGCTTTAATGATCCCTTTTTTCGTCTTAAATTCTTTCGATATATTTTGTAATTGAATCATACGATATTGCTCCTTTCTCGTCCTTCTAAAAGTGAGAATCTGCTCGTTTTCTCATGAGGAATACAGCAGATTCTTCTGCTAATAGAAGCATATTACCAGCTAGGAATCACAGAACCTTTGAATTCTTCTTCAATGAATTGACGTACTTCCTCAGATTGGTAAGCCTCAACAAACTTTTTAATGGTTGGGTCGTTTTCATTTTCAGCACGTACTACAATGTAATTCACGTATGGTGAGTCAGTAGATTCTAATAGAATAGAGTCTTCTTTAGGATTAATGCCGGCTTCTAGTGCGAAGTTTGTATTAATGGCTGCTACATCTACTTCACTAAGCTGTTTAGGAATTTGAGCCGCCTCTAGTTCAATGAACTGTAAATTCTTTTTATTTTCTTCAACGTCACGGATAGAGGCTGTTAAGTCTGCACCATCCTTTAGCTTAATATAGCCAGCTTCTTGTAAAACAAAGAGGGCACGGGCCCCATTTGTTGGGTCGTTCGGTAAGCCAAATGTGGCACCATCAGGAATATCATCAAATGATTTATATTTTTCAGAGTAAATACCCATTGGATTTAAAATAGTTTTGCCTACTGGTACTAAATCTGTATCGTGATCTTTATTAAATGTGTCCAAGAAAGGCTCATGTTGGTAGCTGTTTGCATCGAGATCGCCTTCAGCTAACGATGTATTTGGTAAAACATAATCAGAAAACGACTTTAGCTCAACTTCTAAGCCTTTTTCTTTTGCTACTTTAGCTGCTACTTCTGCAATTTGCTCGTGTGGGCCAGAAGTGACACCAACGACGATTTTATTTTCATCGATTGCCTCAGCTTGACCTTTACTATCTTCTTTAGAGCCACAACCGGCTAGAGCTGCTACTAATGTAAGACTTGCTAAACCTACTAAAAATTTATTTTTCTTTTTCATGAAAATGACCTCCAAAATGTTTTTATCGGTTTTTTGAAAATAAAAAAACTCTCTTACAAACTAAGAGAGGCTCATGAAAAAGATGTCCTCTCTTATCTATCAAACGAAATTCGTTTGCAGGATTTAGCACCTTCCTTTTAAAAAGGAGGTTGCCGAGCTTCATAGGGCCAGTCCCTCAGCTACTCTTGATAAGAGATTTATAATATTTTTTTGTAATTCCGATAGAACTAATATAATTTATGGGGTATAGTAAGTCAATAAATATTTTTAAAATTTTTTATATTATTATAATTTTTTGTTATGAAAGAGGGAGAACAATGTCTGTAAGAGTAAATTATGGAATTGGTTCATTTGGCAAGGTTATTAGTGCTCGTATTCTAATGGGAACAGACATCATGGAAGGAATTGAGGCGCTCTGTGAGGAGAATCATATAGAGTCTGCTACAATTGTAAGTTGTATTGGGAGCTTCCAAAAAAGTAGCTTTGTTTATTTAGTACCTGATGAAACATCGCACATTAAAGTCCGTTTTAGTGAAGTCATTGAAAAAGAGGGACCACTCGAATTTATTCAAGGATCTGGTGTTGTCTGTAAACGAGATGGAGGATATGAAACACATTTCCATGGTTCGATGAGTGATCAATGGGGTGTAGTATCAGGGGGACACTTTCTGAAAGGTAGAAATCCCGTTATTACAGCGGACATTGTACTGGCTGAGATTCAAGGCGTTCAGCATATTCGTAGATTGGATGAAGAAACAGGACATATACAATTTTATCCGCTAGAGCAAGGTTTAGAGCTACCAAGAAAAATCGAAAAATAGCATGCCCTGTAGAGAATGTATGCTACAGGACATAGTAGTATTAAGCGGTAAATAATTGTAATTGTTCAATTCTGTGAATGGCTTCACGTAAGCGTTCCTCGCTGACAAGTAAGCCAACACGTATATACCCTTCGCCATATTGACCGAAGCCATTGCCTGCGGCTACTGCAATATCAGCTTTTTCTAGCAATAAATCAGCAAATTGTTCACTAGTGTAGCCTACAGGTACAGGAAGCCAAGCAAAAAAGGAGCCCTTCGGAGCCGTAACTTGCCAGCCAATTCTTTGAGCTTCTTCAATTAATACATTTCGACGACGTTCATAAGTAGCCCTTAGTTCATCTGCACATTCTTGAGAGGCTGTTAGTGCCACTGCTGCTGCTTGCTGAATTGCAGGGAATTGACTACAAAACAAATGATCTTGAACGAGATTAATAGCCGCAATAATATCGGCGTTACCAACGGCGAAGCCTATACGCCAGCCAGCCATATTAAAGGTTTTCGATAGTGTATACATTTCAATACCAATGTCTTTTGCACCCTCTGCCTGTAGGAAGCTAATAGGTTTATTGCCATCAAATCCTATTGCCCCATAAGCAAAATCATGTGATACGATAATATTATGTTCCTTGGCAAAGCGAACAGTCTCTTCGAAAAATGCCAGTGTTGCTGTACCACCTGTAGGGTTATTCGGGTAATTTAAATAAAGTAGCTTGGCTTTTTCTTTCACTTCATTAGGTAATGCATGATAATCAGGTAAGAAATTATTTTCAGCAAAAAGTGGCATAACCTCAAAATTTACATCACCTAATACTACACCTGATAAGTAGTCTGGATAGCCTGGGTCCGGTAATAGCATGGTATCACCAGGGTTTAATACGGCTAGAGGTAGCTCAACAAGACCTATTTTTGTTCCGCCAAGAATTGCTACCTCCGTGTCGGGATTTATATCAACATTATATTCCCGTTTGTAAAAATTGGCAGCTGCCTGGCGTAATTCGGCGATACCACGAAACGGCGAATATTTGTGATTTTGAGGATTGTCTGCTGCTTCCTGTAAAGCTTGAATGATGTGAGGTGGCGTCGGTTGGTCGGGATTACCTTGCCCGAGATTGATGACATCACGTCCCTCCTCTAGGGCACTGTTTACTTTTTGGACGAGTGCCGCAAAAAATTGGGGAGGTAGTTGCTGTAGTTTTTTAGAGAATTCCATGCATGATCACCTTTTTCAGAATATAATAATTATTAATGAAGAATATGAAGCAAATAGTATTACTTTTTCTGTTAATTGTCTAGAGGAGGAATAGATATGAAAATAGGTTGTATTCAATTAAACGTTGGCTTTGGCAAAGTAGAAGAAAATTTTGCACGAGCAGAAAACAAGATTCGAGAAGCGGCAGAACAAGGTGCAGAAATCATTGTGCTACCTGAAATGTGGAATACAGGCTATGCACTAGAGAAATTGCCTGACTTAGCAGATGTCAATGGTGAGCGAACGAAAGCCTTTTTGGCACACTTAGCGAAGGAACTTGGTGTACATATTGTAGGTGGTTCCGTATCAATAAAAAAAGGCGATAAATTTTATAATACGATGTATACATTTGATTGCCATGGAGAGCTTGTAGGGGAATATAGTAAGGCCCATCTTTTCCGTTTAATGGACGAGCATCTTTATTTAGAAGCAGGGGATGAAATGAATCGTTTTGCTTTAGGAGATATTGAGGCTGCTGGTGTCATTTGCTATGATATTCGTTTCCCTGAATGGTTACGTGCCCACGCCTTACAAGGAGCAAAGGTATTATTTGTACCAGCACAGTGGCCGACACCAAGGATTGATCATTGGAAAACGCTACTACAGGCTCGTGCGATTGAGAACCAATGTTTTGTCATCGCAGTTAATCGTATTTCAAAAAAGGTAGAAAACTTTAATGGGCAATCTATGATTATTCAGCCTTGGGGTGAAGTACTTTGGATTGGTGCTGAAGATGAAGAAGTAGCGGTCATTGATGTAGACTTTTCTATTGTCGATGAAGTACGCGGAAGAATCCCAGTTTATGACGATCGTAGACCTGGACTATATCAGGATGTTGTTGTGAAAGGGTAGTGAAGAGGCACGCTCAAAAGGGAAGACAACCTGCTGAGCGTGCCTACTTTTTTAGACCTTATCCTCAATTAATGAATTTGCCAATAGCATAAACTCAAGTGTGATGCGGTTATGTCCTTTCATAAAATTTTTACCTAATAAACCTTCAAGCTTTTTTAATCGGTGATAGAGGGTTTGACGAACAATAAACAACTGATTGGCTGTTTGTTGTTTGGAGCCATTTGTTTGTAAATACACCTGTAATGTTTCGAGTAGCTTACTATTATATTTTTTATCGTACTCAATCACTGGCTGAAGATAGTCGTAAATTACTTCCTGTAAATTCACCTGCATTTGTAGCTTATAAATTAAATGATATAAATGCAGATCATCATAAAAAAAGGAGGAAGTTTGTACTTTACGGCAAATATATAAGGTTTCTATGGCTGTTTGATAGCTTTTCGGAATTTCCTCTACGTTACAAATGACTCTCCCAACGGCTACTTGAAAGCCTTGTGTCTGTTGCTTCTTATAAAAATCAGTTTTAGGAAGTGTAGAAAAGATGTTATTTAATATGTCACGAGTTGCTTTGCTGTCTTTTGTATGAAGTAAAATAAAAATAACATAGCTCTTTCTTTCAAATAAAAATGGGATGAAGCCATGCTGTTCAAAGAGATTTCGATAATAGAGTTTACTATAGACGATATCTTCCTGTGCTTTCGGCAATGTATGGGGAGAGGCTAAAATAAAAACAGTTCCACTAGATTGTTGATAGCTTGAGTAATGTGTATCAATAAATTTAAAGATTTCCTCCTTAGAAAGTTTTTGATCAATCCAATCTGCTAAAATGGTTGCATCCTCTATATTCTTCTTTTCCTCGATATAGAATTCCCGCATTAATAGTTGCGCTAATGCCGTTGCTGTACGATCTAATATTAATAATTCAAATTCTGAGAATAGCCCATCTTCTCGATAGAGTGTTAGGTCTGCATAATGTTCATCAAAGATGAAAATAGGCTCATGTTTAAATTGTGGTGCAGATTTGTGCAATGTTTCTAATTGCTGCCGTTTTTTGTGTCCCATATTAGGATAAAAGATAGGCTCTCGCTCTTTAATAGCAAACATGATTTGTGTCTTTAATTCGTTATACATATTTTGCAAAATATCGTCTGTGTTCTGTCCTAAGACTGCATTTTTGTTCAATGCCTGTGAGTAAGATTCTAGCGAAGAAATGAGTAAATATTGCTTATTGATAATTTGGCTATGTAAATCCTGTGTAATGCGAACAAAAGGAACTGCCTCATGAAAAACAATAATGGGAAACTGATGATAGTTAGCAAGTGCTATGATTGCTTCAGGAACTGTTTGAATATAGGAGCCATACTCAATACAGAGAGCGGCACATTTTTTTTGAATAAGGGCTTCTACAAATGCCGCAAAATCCTCAATGCTATGCTGTAGACTAATTCCTGTTGTTAATACTAGTTCTTCACCGACCAAAAAATCATCAACTTGCACGATTTCAAGAACATGTACCCATTTGACAATCCTTGATAATCCCTCGTAACCTGCTACAACCTCTGCCTTTTGAAAATATTTATTTTCCAAAACATCTAGTACTTTTAGTTGAAATGGACTCAATTTAGCTCCTCCTTTTGACATGATTAAATTAAAATGATTTTCTATAAATTCTGTTTAATGTTGTGTATTTTCTTATAAAATAGCAATTATTTTATTTTAAGAATATTTAGTCTATTTTACATTATGTTTAAAACATATGTATAGAATTTTACAGTTTGTCTATTACTTCAACGTTATGAAACATGTAAGATTTTTGTAAGCGATCAAGTAATCTAATAAAAGAGGTGACAGATATGGAGCAACAAACGCATTTACAAAGAGGGTTAAAAAAGCGGCATATGACGATGATTGCTATTGCCGGAGTAATCGGTGCAGGACTATTTATGGGAAGTGGCTCGGTTATTAATTTAGCTGGTCCTGGGGCAATTTTATCGTATATATTCGCAGGAATTATCGTTGTGTTAGTTATGCGTATGCTGGGTGAGATGGCGGCTGTCAATCCAACGAGTGGGTCGTTTGCACACTATGCACATGAAGCCATTGGTCCATGGGCAGGCTTTATGATTGGTTGGCTGTACTGGTTTTTCTGGGTTATTGCCATTGCATTAGAGGCAACAGCAGCGGCAGCAATTATTCAGTATTGGTATGATGGGATTCCTTTATGGCTATTAAGTCTGTTGTTAACCGTAGCACTTACTTTAACAAATGTTGTTTCTGTCAAAGCCTTTGGTGAATTTGAGTATTGGTTCTCTCTTATTAAGGTTGCAAGTATAGTAGTGTTCCTCGGTCTTGGAGCATTTATTATTTTTGGCATTGCACCAAACTTTAATGCAGTAGGCATGACCAATTTAGTAGGGCAAGGTGGTTTTTTACCAAATGGTTTTGGTGCTGTGTTAATGGGTGTTGTTATCGTCATTTTTTCTTTCATGGGAACAGAGATCGTGGCTATCGCTGCTGGGGAATCAGATGAACCTTTAGCGGCCGTAACGAAAGCAACCAATTCCATTACTTGGCGTATTTTAATTTTCTATGTCGGCTCTATAGCGGTTGTTGTGACACTTTTACCTTGGCATTCTTCAGATATTTTAACAAGTCCTTATGTAGCGGTTCTCGATTATATTGGGATTCCTGCTGCCGCACAAATCATGAATTTTGTTGTTTTAACAGCTGTGTTATCATGCTTAAATTCAGCGCTTTATGCAACTTCACGAATGGTATTTTCTCTAGCGGAGAAAGGGGAGGCCCCAAAAGCATTTTTAAAATTAAATAAAAAAGGTGCTCCTGTAAATGCCATTTTAGCAGCAACATTTTTCTCTTATATTGCAGTTATTATGAATTATGTTTCTCCAGATAAAGTTTTTATGTTTTTACTAAGTTCTTGTAGTGCTATAACGCTCATTCTTTATTTAATCATTGCCTTTTCACAATTAAAAATGCGACGGAAGATTGAACAGGAAAACCCGGAGCTATTAAAGGTGAAAATGTGGTTATTCCCTTATTTAACGTATTTCACAATACTAGCAACAACAGCTTTATTAATTGCGATGTTCTTTATAGAGTCTATGCGCTCGCAAATTTTATTCACATGTGTTGTCGTTGCAGTTGTGATGATTTTCTATATGCTTACGCAAAAGAAAAAGACAGTTAAACAAGCCGATGAATCAAGCTCTATTTTCAGCAAGGAAGAGTTTGATTTTGAACAATAATACGATGAAGGAGTGGTCTCATTATGACAGTTCAGCAAGAAATGAAAACGCTAACACATTTTATTAAAGGTGAAGAGGTAGCCGGTACAAGTGGTCGATTCACAGAAGTGTATAACCCATCCACAGGTGAGGTCATTGCAAGAGTACCTCTTGCTTCAAAAGATGAAGTAAAGCATGCTATTCAGCTTGCAAAAGAGGCCTTCCCAGCATGGAAAAAGACATCAATAGGTAAACGAGTAGAAGTGCTACATCGTTTCCGTCAATTGTTAGTAGAAAGACAGGATAAGCTAATCAATATGATTTGTCAGGAAAGTGGTAAAACAAGGGAAGATGCAAAAGGTGAGATTGTTCGTGGTATTGAATCAGTTGATATGGCAATCAGTGCACCCCAAATGCTAAAAGGGGAGTATTCCGTCAATGTAGGTGGAAATATTAATGCTTTTTCTGCCAAATCGCCACTCGGCGTAGTAGCAACCATTGCACCATTTAATTTCCCTGTTATGGTACCACTTGCTATTACAAGTATGGCAGTTGCTGTAGGGAATGCCGTTATATTAAAGCCGTCTGAGCGCGTTCCTATTTCTGCCTTATATTTAAGCCAATTATGGAAAGAGGCAGGACTTCCAGATGGTATTTGGACAGTGGTTAATGGAGATAAAGAGGCAGTCGATGAACTATTAGAAAACAAAGAGATTCAAGCAATTTCATTTGTTGGGTCAACGCCTGTTGCTGAATATATCTATCAAACTGGAACAAAACACAATAAACGAGTTGCAGCATTTGGCGGTGGAAAGAATTTCATGATTGTTATGCCAGATGCCAACTTAGAACAAACAGCCAATGCCTTTTTAGGAGCCGCATATGGTGCAGCCTCTCAGCGCTGTATGGCTATTTCAGGTGCACTTGTTGTAGGTAAGGATACGGAACAACGTTTTACAGAAATATTGAAACATAAAATATCTCAACTTAAGGTAGGGCCATATACAGAGCAAGATGTCGACTTTGGCCCAGTCATTACTAAACAATCGAAGGAAACAATTATACGTTATATCGATGGGGCAGTCACTGAAGGAGCAAATCTTGTCATCGACGGTAGACATCCAAAAGTATGCGAAACGTCTAATGGTTTTTATCTTGGTCCAACACTACTGAACAATGTGACACCAGAAATGACGATCTTTAAAGAAGAGGTTTTTGGACCAGCGCGTATTGTAGTAGGTGTAGATACATTACAAGAAGCGATTGATCTCATAAATGACCATGAACTTGGTAATGGTGTAACCATGTTTACAAGCAGTGGAGCAGCAGCACGTAGATTCCAAGAAGAAATAGAAGTTGGCATGGTAGGGGTTAATGTACCAATACCAATTCCTGTTGGCTATCACAACTTTGGGGGATGGAAACGCTCTAAATTTGGTGAGGGGCATATGTTTGGACCAGATCAAGCGAGATTCTTTACAAAAGCAAAAACCATTTCTGAACGCTGGCCAGATGAAACTGAGGATACAACAAGTTCCTTTGCATTCCCAAGCAATAACGACGCGAAAAGCTAATGCAGTGAAAATAATAAGGAGGGGTGTTTGGCTATGACGCAGACAAATCTTAAAAGTGATGTATTAACAAAGGATGAGCAATATGTATGGCATTCAATGAAACCGTACAATCCACAAGCCACATATGTAGTGGAGAAATCTGATGGTGCCAGAATTATTGATACAGATGGTGTGGAATATATTGATGCGATGGCTGGGCTATGGTGTGTCAATGTTGGCTATGGACGTAAAGAATTAGCCGATGCTGCACATGAGCAAATGATGAAAAATGCGTATGCTCCCTTATCCCAGGGGCATTTGCCAGCAGTCGAACTAGCCGAAAAGCTAAATGACATGCTTGGTGGAGATTACGTAATTTTCTTCTCTAATAGCGGTTCAGAGGCGAATGAAACAGCTTTTAAAATAGCTCGACAATACCACCAGCAAAAGGGACAAAGCTCTCGCTATAAAATTGTCTCTCGCTACCGTGCTTATCATGGGAACTCATTCGGTGCATTAGCGGCAACAGGGCAGGCGGAGCGCAAATATAAATATGAGCCACTATCACCTGGGTTTATCCATGTTGCACCACCTGATCAATATCGCGAGTATGAAAGTGATACTATTGCCCCGTTAGATTTAGCGAGTGTAAAGGCTGTAGACAAAACGATGACATGGGAGCTAGGCGATACCATTGCCGCCATGATCTTAGAGCCCATTATTACAGGTGGCGGTGTTATTATGCCACCGGAAAACTATTTAAAAGGCATTGAGGCAGTATGTAAAAAACACGGTGCTTTAATGATTGTCGATGAAGTTATTTGTGGCTTCGGTCGTACAGGGAAGCCTTTTGGATTTATGAATTATGGAGTAAAGCCAGATATTATTACGATGGCTAAAGGAATTACAAGTGCCTACTTACCACTATCTGCTACTGCGGTAAAACGCGAAATTTATGAGGCGTTTACAGGTTCTGATGCATACGGCTATTTCCGCCATGTGAATACATTTGGCGGCTCCCCAGTGGCATGTGCAGTAGCATTGAAGAATATTGAAATTCTTGAACAAGAAGCATTGTTCGAGCGATCCAAAGAAGTGGGCGCTGCCACATTACAATCTTTACAACAAGAATTGCAGCATCATTCAAATGTTGGAGATGTGCGAGGAAAAGGCTTATTGATTGGGATTGAATTAGTTGTAGATAAAGTCTCGAAAGATCCTTTACCGGTGGAAAAGGTGAATACTGTCATTGCGAAATGTAAAGAGCAAGGGGTCATCATTGGGAAAAATGGGGCAACCGTTGCAGGGTTTAATAATGTTTTAACATTATCTCCACCACTTAATATTTCAAAAGAAGATCTGGAACGCATACTTGAGGTTGTTGTGGATAGTATAAATCAGCTGTAAATAATTGCTGTCTCTTAAGTTAAGTTTAAGAGACAGCTTTTGTATTTTAAAGCATGACAAAGGCGAGACGGATAATCAATACAGATAGAATTACGCCTGTTATTAGCAATAATAAAAGAATTCGCTTTTTTAATGTAATATTCATAAGTTTCCATCTCCTAATCCTCTACCTTAAACATATAACCCTTATAAGATTTATGAATAATCATGACAATTCCCATAAGCATGAAATTCGATAACAATGAACTACCACCATAACTTAAAAATGGTAAGGTTACACCTGTGACAGGCAGGAGACCAATCGTCATACCAATATTTTGAGTAATTTGGAAGGCTAGTAAGCTGGAAATCCCTGCGCCCATTAAAGTCATAAAGGGGTCCTTCGCTTCTACTGTAATAAGAACAATACGGTAAATAACGAAAAATAGTAGGGCAATCACAAAGGCTCCACCCATAAAACCCAACTCCTCCGCTATGGCAGAAAATATAAAATCGGTGTGCTTTTCAGGTACATAGACATTGTTGTTGAGATAACCCTTGCCTGCTAATTCCCCAGATCCGATGGCTAAAAAGCCTTGGCGAACTTGAAAAGATGAATCTGTATATTCATAGGGCTGAAGCCATCCATAAATCCTAGAAACTTGGTGTCCTGACAAGGAACCTAAAATTTTCTCTGTAAAAAATTCGTTAAATCTGACATAGAGCACTAAGATAGTACTAATTATCACTAATGGGATGGCAGTAAAAATGACAAGAAGCTTTTTTTGAATACCTGAAAAGAAGATCATTGGTAAGATCATTGCCATATACAACATTACCATTCCTGTATCGGGTTGTTTATAAACAAGAAGGGTAGGAGGAAGGACAATAAGCCCGATTTTTATGAGTAGCCATAGATCGGCTAGATAAGAGGGGCGTACATTTTTCTCTTGATGTGCAATAATGACCTTACTCACAACAATTAAAAAGGCGAACTTTAAAAATTCTGATGGCTGGAGAGAGCCTAAAAACGGTATTTGATACCAAGATTTAGCTTGATTGATGGTCCTAGCTATACTCTCTGGTGCAATGATTAGTCCAGCCGTTAATAGTACTATCAATCCATAAAATGGCCAGCCAATCCTTTTTAATTGTTCAATATCAAGTAGGGAAATTCCAAACATGATAAAAAAACCAATAAAGTAAAATATAAATTGCTTAATAATGAAGGAACTAGAATATTGAGCGAAGTTGACACTACTAGAATGGACAAAAAGGCAGCTAATACCACCTAGCAGAAGAAGACTTACTATTAAACTAACGTCCAATCTCTTGAGTTGCGACAAATGTAATACCTCCATTCTCTATATACTATAAACGTTGGGAATGCATGGAAGGTTTCAGGAAGTGAATTGGTGTTAATTAGGATCAATAGTATGAAATAAAAAGTATATTAAATTACTTATATAGAACTATCGAGTGGGCAAAAACTCTTAATTCTTCGCGTAATCTTTACAAAAACATAACACTGGCTTTATATCCTCATACTATTATTATTGGTAAGAGTTGGAGAAGGAGCCAAGGATCATGCATTTTTTTCGTTTCATAAAGGTGAAGGACAAGTTACTTGTACTCATGATTGTTTGTGTATTATCGAATGTATTGCTAGGTGTGTTTAGTGTAGATTATTTGAGGAAGATGTCGTGGCATGCAAGTGAGAGTTACACACAGGGACTTGTCCCAATTAGTTTGCTAAATGAGCTTGAAGAATCACAGCGTCAACTAGACTTTATAGTAGATGCTAAGGGTGATTATCAAGAAATGACTGTCGTTTTAAAAGACATGACTATGCCTATTGAGCAACTAGATAGCCAGGAAATCGATAAAAAAATGAGTCATCAGATCAAAAAATATAAAGCTTTGTTCAAGGAGCAGGAAAATTTGATTGAGGACTATAAGCAATTGAACCAAGGAGAGCTAGAGCAGTTTTATTCGCAGACTTTTCTACCCATAAGTCAAGAAAGTCATACATTATTAGAAGAAACACAAAATTATTTAGTTGAAAGAGCTAAAGATCGACAAAAATCTTATCAGAAAGATGTGCAATTTGGATATTGGTTACTAGGGGGTGTATGTTTAACGGTTGTGATGCTTGTCATTCTGATCGGATTTATTGCAACCCAATCAGTCAATGTGCCAACGCGCCAATTAAAGTCATTATTAAAACGAGCAGAGCAAGGAGATTTCACTGCAAATGCTAGTTATGTGGCCCATGATGAGCTTGGTGAGGTAGTATTGTCGTACAATCAAATGACTACTGAGGTGAAGCGTTTACTCCATACTGTAACGGATAGTGCTTATGAAGTAGAGGAAATGACAGGTAAATTACAAGAATCCTCAGAGCAATCATCAACAACAACGTTAAAAATTGCAAAGGATGTACAATCTATTGCTGATTCAACGGCAGCTTCTACAAGCAAATTAGCTTCCAATACGGCTTCCTTAGAGGAAGTTTTACATGATGTACAGGTCATCTTAGAGAAAGTGCAGGTCGTGGAAAGCTTCGCACATCATACAGCACGAGATGCAGAAAGCGGAACAGAAATTGTACAGGCTAATTTAGCACAAATGAAGGCTATTAAGGAGGCTGTTGAAAAATCCAATACAGCGATCTTTAATTTGGTTGAGCGTGCATCATCGATTGATCAAATGATTGAGGTCATTGAAAAAATAACAGCACAAACCAACTTATTAGCGTTAAATGCATCTATCGAAGCTGCTAGAGCAGGAGAACATGGAAAGGGATTCGCGGTTGTTGCTAATGAGGTACGCAAGTTAGCAGAACAAACGGTCCAATCAACACAAACGATTACATCCATTGTCCAGAATATCCATTTAGATTCGAGCTATGCCGTACAAATGATGGAGGGCGTGTTGGTGGCAACTGAAAAAGGTGTTGCTGTAACAGGGCAAACTGCGTCAAGCTTCGATCAAATTTTAGAAAAAGTACATACTATTAAGCCTTATATGATGGAAGTAACTGCCACTGTTCAAGAGATTGCCAATCACACAAAGACAGTAAGTGAGGATGCTGTTATGTTAACAGCTTTATCGGATACGAATACCATGTCTACTAAGCATGTTGCTACACTAACAGCAGACCAATTGGCAGCACAGGAACAATTCAATAATTATATTAAAGAATTGCGCAAAGTATCAAAAGTTTTGCAAATAGCTGTAAAACGTTTTTCGATATAATTTATTCTCAAAGAAAAATGTTGAAAGGGAATCTCCTATGAGAAAGGGGATTCTTTTTTGTTTGTTTATAAAATAGAGTTAACAACAAAATGTGTATCCTTCAGATGTACAAATGTGTTTTATATATTTTTGTAGCACAATATTTTTTATGAGTTCATATACTGAAAGTAAGGGATTGTTTGTTCCTTTTAAGGAATATCGTTAATATAATTGTTGTATTTTCAAAACGAACACATTATAATGAATTTCATTGAAAGTGTTATTAAATCAATGTTTATCAATATATTTTTGTACTTTCCATAAGTACAATTGTTCACATGTGGAGGTTTTGAGAAATGAAAAAGATAATTGTTACTGGGGCACTTGGTCAAATAGGTTCTGAGCTTGTAGAAAAACTTCGTGGTATTTATGGAGAGGACAATATACTTGCTACAGATATTAGAAAGCTTGAACATACTAAGGGCCCATTTGAAATATTGGACGTGACAGATGGACAAAGAATGCATGATCTAGCAAAGGATTTCGGTGCAGATACGATGATGCATTTAGCGGCATTATTATCTGCTACTGCTGAAAGAAATCCATTGTTAGCTTGGAATTTAAATATGGGTGGATTAATGAATGCATTGGAAGTTTCACGAGAGTTAAATATGCAATTTTTCACGCCAAGCTCTATTGGAGCATTTGGCCCATCTACACCGAAGGAAGATACACCGCAGGATACTTTGCAACGACCAACGACAATGTATGGCGTTAATAAAGTAGCGGGTGAGTTACTATGTGATTATTATTTTAATCGTTTTGGCGTTGATACACGTGGTGTACGCTTCCCTGGATTAATTTCCTATGTAACACCTCCAGGTGGTGGTACGACTGATTATGCGGTAGAGATTTTCTATGAAGCGATCGAACAGGGCAAGTATACATCTTATATCCAAGAGGGTACGTTTATGGATATGATGTACATGCCAGATGCTTTACAAGCTATTGTAGATTTGATGGAGGCAGATGGTAATAAGCTAGTTCATCGTAATGCTTTTAATATTACAGCAATGAGCTTTGAACCGTCGCAAATTGCAGCTGAAATCAAGAAACACTTACCGAATTTCACAATGGACTATCAGGTGGACCCAGTGCGTCAGGCTATAGCAGATAGCTGGCCAAACTCTTTAAATATAGAAGCAGCCCAAAAAGAATGGGGCTTTAAAGCAGAGTATGATTTAGCTAAAATGACAGTTGATATGTTAGAAAAACTGAAAATTAAGCTGCATAAAAAGGCAATTTCATAATAGTGTAAGCTACAGTGTTTTAGAGGTAAATCCTAATGGCAAATAATATTACAGAAATTTACTAAAATAAAGTAAAAAGAGCGATGTCCCAAAAAGGGAGATCGCTCTTTTACAATACTATTTTGTTAACATATGGAAAACTTGTTCAACGTCTTTATCACCACGACCTGAGATATTAATAATAATGCTTTCCTCAGATGGTAAAGTTGGTGCTAATTTTAGAGCATATGCAACTGCATGTGAACTTTCAAGGGCAGGAATAATACCTTCGACCTTTGAAAGTACTTGAAACGCCTCTAGAACTTCTTCGTTTGTAACAGTTACATACTCCGCACGGCCAATTGTTTTCAAATGACTATGTTCTGGACCTGCTCCAGGGTAATCTAGACCAGCTGCAATTGAATATGTTGGTAGGGGATTTCCTTCATCATCTTGTAACACTAAACATTTGAAGCCATGTAGCTCCCCAGGCGTCCCTTCGTTTAATGTAGCAGCTTGATCGGGTTCGATTCCAATAAGACGAACGCTTTCATCTGCAATATAATCAGCAAATGCTCCAATGGCATTACTACCACCGCCGACACAGGCAAGGACGGCTGTTGGAAGCTTTCCTTCCTTTGCTAAAATTTGCTCACGACTTTCACGGCTAATGACAGATTGAAAATGTTTAACCATTGAAGGGAAAGGATGTGGTCCAACTGCTGAGCCTAATAAATAGAATGTTGTTTCATAGTTTTCTACTAAATCAGCGAACGCTTCATCAACAGCATCTTTTAAGCGACCTTGCCCTTTATCAACAGCTACTACTTTCGCACCAAGAAGCTCCATACGAAATACATTTAATGCCTGACGTTTTGTATCCTCCAAGCCCATATAAATGGTGCAATCAATCCCGAACATGGCACAAGCAGTTGCCGTTGCTACACCATGTTGTCCAGCGCCTGTTTCGGCAATAACGCGATTTGCTCCCATACGTTTAGCTAGTAAAATCTGGCCTAATACATTATTGATTTTATGTGAGCCTGTATGGTTAAGATCTTCACGTTTTAAATAAATTTTTGCGCCACCTAATTGCTTTGTTAAATTTTCTGCAAAGTAAAGAGGGGATTTACGTCCAACGTATTCACGGAAATAGTAATCCAATTCTTTCTTAAAGTCTTCATCATCTTTATACTTTTGGAAATTCTCGTCTAAAATAGTTAAGACATTTTGAAGCTCCTCTGGAACAAAGCTTCCTCCAAATTCACCAAAATAACCTTTTTTCTCTACTACTGTACTCATCTTTACTCGACTCCTCTATACTATTTTTCCATAAAAAAAAGCCACTCCAATCCTCATAAAAAGGACGAGTAACCGTGGTGCCACCTTGATTCGCATTTTTGCGCGCTCTTCTACTCCGATAACGGGGAGTGGGTCGGCCTTACATTTGGATAAGGCTGCTCTGAAGTCCATTCACAAGTACATACTACTGGTTTGCACCTACCACCAGCTCTCTTGAAGTTACAGTGCTTGCTACTACTCTTCTTCCTTGCATTTATTAGAAAGAATTGTAGAATATTTTCAGAATAGTGTCAAGAAAAAAAGACGAATCCTAAGACTCGTCTGTTAAATCAAATTTTTAAAGTGAAGACGTTTATTTAGTCCATACATAATAGGTGCACCAACTGCTAACACAACAAACTCACCAGCAGCCACTGTTAGCCAAGTCCAGAAGAATGGAAGCTCTAAGGCTAAGTTTAGTTCAAAGGCAATGATAAACATAGTGCATGTAAATAAAAATGTATTAATAATTAAACGTGCCCAAATATTTTTGACAAATTTACAGATTAAAATGAACAGTCCAAGTGTGATCATAGAATGACCAACACCAAACACTAAATCGTAAATGCCAAGTGGTGAAAAAAGATTGGAGATCAATACTCCAATAATGATCCCTACGGCAAAGCGTGGATTAAAGGCCACTAGATGGTTAAAAATCTCGGATACGCGGAACTGTACTTCTGTAAAACCAAATGGTGCAACAAGCATTGTCACAGCAATATATAAAGCTGCAATAATACCACTTGCTGCTAAAAATTTTATCTTCATATTCATTTCTCCTTAGTTTTTTTTCGTGGGATGGTCTCGAACCACGTAGAGCAAGTGCAATCATATCAATATTTATAGGCGTTTGTAAATACCTGTGTGTAAAATATGTGTAAAACTATAAAGCAGCTAATACATTCATTGTATTTTTTTCGTCTTCTTCTCGTAGCTCTTTAATCAAATGTGTGTAAATACGAATAGTTGTATCGACATCCGCGTGTCCAAGCCGTTCTGAAATATATTGAACAGAAATACCTTTGTAAAATAAAATGCTTGCATGTGTATGGCGTAAACCATGAATTGAAATTTCATCAATACCTAATTCGTTTAATAGCTTTTTTAATGCTTTGTTTACGCCCGTGTTGCTAAAAACTTTATATTTTGATTCAGGATTATAGAATACTAGTTTGTGAATATTTTCGGGGGTATCATTGAAATACTTTTGGAACATATCCATAATCACTTTATCCATTTTAATAACACGATTAGACGTTTCCGTTTTGGTCTTTTTTTCACCATCTTCAAACGATGAAGTATAGCCCCAAGTCTTGTTTATGCTGATAGTATTGTTTTTAAAATCAAAGTCTTTTCTTTGCAATGCTATAATTTCAGCAAACCGCATTCCCGATTTAAGGGCTAAAAGAATAATATAGTAAACTTGTCTATGTTCAGCTTCTAAAACATCGCATAGAGCTTTAGAAAGGCGTTTACTTTCTAAGTAATTAATATGCTTATCAATTTGTTTCTTTGAATCTTTTCCAGTGAGAGTTGCCCTTCTAGTAAAATCAGTTTGAATGATTCCTTCATCTACAGCTTCACGTACGCAAGCCCTTATATGAGCATTTATTTTTTTAACTGTTTCTTTAGCTTTAGTTTTGCCATACTTGTTTAAAAAGGCTTGATAATCACTCTTTTTAATATGTTGAATAGGTGTTGAACCAAAGTACTTTTGGATAACCTTAAATGTGTTTTCATAATGAACTTGTGTAGCCTTAGCATTATCAGACTTGTATAAATCTACCCATCTTTTAAAATAGGAGTCTATCGGTTCTATTTTAATAATAGGGTTAAGCCCTTTGTTCAACTTTGCTTCTATCTCTGCAGCTGCTACTTGGGCTTCTTTTTTTGTGGCGAATCCGCCTTTTCGAATTGGCCTGGATTCACCGTTGACCATTCTACTAACAGTATACTGCCAAGTCTTGCCTCGCTTCTGAAAGCTAGCCATGGTGATCCTCCTTTCATAAATACTACAAATTGGGAATGTACGTTCTATTTTAGGGTAATTTTTTTACCATCTATGTTTTTTAAAGTAAGTAGTCCTTCTGGAATACCTTTGTCTTTAATTGCATCATGGATGGTAAAACATGAATAATTGTCTTGATCCAAAAATAGTTCGTCAGGCAACAATAACTCGACAGCAAATGTATTTGCCTCTATCTCCAACTTATCAGTAGAAAAGAGGGTATGTAGTTTCAAAAAAGAAGTATTTGTGTCGGAATGTTGGACAGCATGACCTAATTCGTGTGCAGCGATAAAGATTTGAGATTTTCTATCTGCATCCTGGTTTATATGAATTATGGGTACTCTAAAATGTTTACTGTAATACCCTAGTGCGTTGCCTAACGGTTCAAATACAATAAGAATGTTCATATATTTGGCAATTTCAAATGGATCATTTGTGCCATAATTTTTTACTAACTGATTTACTAATGACTTAATTGACGACACAAGCAACACTCCTATTAACGATACTTTTTAGGGGTGAATTTCTGTTTTGCTACCCTTTTAGCTAGTCGCAATGAGTTTTCTAAGCTGGATATTAACAATTCTCTATCTTCTAATTCTTCCTCGCTTAATTCATCCAGTGTTCTACCATCAAATGCTGCATGACCACTTTGAGAAAATCCGTCAATCATTTTTTGAAGTTCTTTTTGTATATCTTGTTCATCTTTTTCAGTTAGATCATAGTAATGTTTTTTATCAGTACGCCCAAGTAAATAATCTGTACTAACATCAAAGTAATCTGCAACTTTCTCTAACGTTTCAGATTTTGGACTTTGAGTTTTCCATTTATAAAAAGCATTTTCGCTAAATCCAAGCTTTTGAGCAACTACTTTTAGATTCTCTCCACGTTGGTCAGATAATTCTTTTACCCTTTCGAATAGCATAATATCAACCTTTCCGACTGCTTAGAGAAAAATAAATTATACAATTGGATAATTAATAGTTGAAATTAGTATCCAACTGTATTATTATGTTCACATAAGCTAAGTTATTAGCTAAAAAAAGCACAAAAAATACGACCTATTTAAACACATTTTGACGTTGGGGAACGGAACAAATGTAATGTTTACAGGCTTTTTAGAAGTCTTATTTAGCTATGTCTAAATAGTATACTACTGGATACTTTGTGTCAATACAATCGGCTAATAATTTAGCTTAGAAATTTCCAAAAAAGTAAAGAGCTGTGATACCGAGCCAATGACGGTATAGTCGTAACTTATAGCTTATATGACGGTAGCAACGTCAGTTGGATTTTAGGAGGTTAAAGGATGAAAGAAGATTTAGGAGCATTAGTAAGATCAGAATTATTTAAACGAAAAATGAGGCAAAAGGAATTAGCTAAAATGGTAGGGATTTCAAATGCTTATCTATCAGACATTATTCGTGGTAATAAATCTGGGCCGAAAGCGCAGGAACACATTAAACACATCCGTAAAATATTAGACATTTAGGGCAGGTGATTGAATTGCAACAATTACAAGTTAATTTAACTGTAAACGTACCTGATCATCTTGTACTTGTTGAGAAAGTTGAATACGAGCAATTACAGCAAGAAAAATTAAGTGGACAGTATTGGACTATGAAAGATTTAGAAAAACGAGTAGGAAAAGAGTGGCGTTGGATAAAAGACAACATTCTTTATCCAACTAGATTTAAAAAAATCTTAGATGTTAATAATGGTGGATTTGTCTACTATCCCGAAGGAAGGGGCAAAAATTGGTCTTTCCATGCTAGTAAAATGGCAAAGTTTCTAGATGATAATTTTTATTTAATTTTTAGAAAGGGTGACTAAATGAACATTAAACCTGTTCCAGTGGAGTTAGTAGGTGAAACATTGATGAATATTTCGCCACTGTATTTATTGAGTACGGTTGCTAGCAAGTTACCTATAGCTGTCCTATTAGATGTTAAAGGTCGCATAGGTGACTGGCTTGCCAGCGGTGGCAAAGAAACAGATCCATACATTTGGCAGCAAGTAGCCTATGCTCAGAAAGTTTATGAGGCAATGAAAGGAGGTGAAAAGGGATGAAGTTACAACCTGCAGCTGAGATGAAAAAAGTAAGTGTCAGCAACTTTGACAAATTAAGGGCTGACGCATTGCAAAGTGATGATTTCAAAAATCTCGTTAAAGGCATTGAAAATCAAGCTGAGAAAGGTCTTTGTGAGTATACGTATTACCACAAAACCAATAAGCAGATCGTTGCCATTTTCCAACAGACATTAAAAGAGAATGGCTATATAGCTAACCAGCATTTATCAGGTTTAGGTCTAACTATTAAATGGTAGGGGTGATTTAGTTGTTTGAGGACTTACTTAGAGCAGCCGCAGCTAAAGCTATTGAAATGGCTGTAAATGAAGGACATTTGATTAAGGAAGATGGCATTATCTTAAAGCCAGCAACAATCAGCCTTGTAAATGAAATCGAAGAAATGAACCGCCAGCATTTGATTGATATGGCTTTAGCTAACAATGATCGTGAGCTGTTCATGCAATTAACAAATTGAAAGGGTGGTGCCTTTAATGAAAACAGTTGAAGATTATCCAAACGAAGATATGTATGGGACTGAGATTCAAAAAGGGGATATTTATTATATTTTCGGTGAATCAGTTGTCTTAGAAAGTAATTTAGATGATTACCTTACAGAGCATCTAAAGGGTGAAATGCTCCTTGCAAAATAAAATGAGCCTATACCGCTGGAACAGTTATAGGCCCACATACAAGTCTTTTCAAAAGTCATTATATCAAATCGGGAGGTTGTTTCCTAGTATGACGAGAAAACCACTCGAAAAAACAATAGAAAATCAAATAAAGAAATGGCTCGAATCAAATGGCTATTGGTGGATGAAGGTACATGGTGACATGTTTCAGAAGTCGGGTGTACCTGACATTCTTGCTTGTATCAATGGAAAGTTTGTTGGCATTGAAGTGAAGCGACCAGGTGGCGTTGTGAGCGAGCTCCAAAAATACAATATCGAAAAAATTCAAGCTGCAGGGGGTGTAGCATTTGTCGCATACAGTGTCGAAGATGTCCGAGTTAATCTCGACCGATTCCATGTTATATGAATACCAAAAAGATGTATTAAAGGCAGCCCGTCCAAATTGGTTATATGCACTTGATACAGGTACTGGCAAAACAATTTTATCTATCCATCATTATCTACTTCATTACAATGGAGAACCACTATTGATTGTGGCTCCACCACAAAAAATTAAAGAAGGGGGATGGGATAGGGATATTCAAACGGTCGTTAATCATTACGGTATAGAGATTAATTATGATCTATTAAGCTACGGAAAGATTGCTAGTGACTGGAAGAAATACAAAGGTTGGTTTGTCATATTCGATGAATGCCATTACGTGAAAACATCTACTTCACAACGTGGTAAGGCAGCCAAAAATTTAGTTAAGGCAAGTACGTACTTTGTACTTTTATCTGCCACACCATCCAGCAATGGGTGGGGGGACACAATAAACTATTTCATCATGTTTAATTTGGCACAAAGTAAAACGCAGTTTGAGCGTGAATTTGGCATCTTTGACACGCTGTATCTAGGCCAACGCCGAGTAAATAGGGTAGTGGGGTGGACACGTGAAAATATACTCAAGCAAATGTATCAATCTTTTAGTGTAAAGCTATCGAAAGATGATTGTTTGGATTTGCCACCAATGTTAATTGAAGATGTATTTTTCAAACGATCCACTGAGTATTTGAAGCTAAAGAAAGATCGCATTTTAGAGGTTAATGGTGAAAAAGTTGTCTATGACACTTATCCAAAATTGGCACAGGGTTTACGATTCTATGCCAATCAAAAGAACAAACTTGAATATATTGAAATGCTTGCTGAAAGTACCAATGAAAACATCATTATTTTCTATAACTTTAAAGCTGAAAAAGAAGCATTGCTTTTATTGTTGGGCAAATCGAAGAAAAAAGTGTTTGAGGTAAGTGGCCAACGGTCTGAATTGCCAGCTCGTAATACATGGCCAAAGTTAAAAGGTAGTGTAACGCTTGTTCAATACCAGGCTGGTGCTGCAGGTATTGAATTACAATATGCCAATCTAGTTATCTTCTATACTCCTACGTATAGTTTACAGGATTATGATCAATCACTTGGACGAGCTTATCGAAATGGCCAGGATAAAAAAGTAACAGTCTATCATTTTATCACCAAAGATACGATTGAGGAATTGATCTACGGTGCCTTGAAAACAAAGAAAGACTTCACAGACGAACTATTTGTGAAGTATATGGAGGGGCCAAAATGAGTGAAACAAAAGAAAAGGCAATCCTCATCGATCTGGGCATTGTCCGAATTAAAGAGTATGACAGTCTTAATGTCCAAATTGAACGGCTTGAAGAAGTTCTTAATCCAATATCAAAGGAATCATCAAATAAATGGCGATTTAAGGGCTATTCAGATACCATTTTGAACGCTTTAAAACTAATCGTAAACAAAGAGTTGTTGATTGATAGAATTACCGTAAACGGCTTGGAAAATTACTTAAAACAAGTTCAGGAAATTCATAACAAAATAATGATTGCTTTGGAGGGGGAAAAATAGATGTTCCAAACAGATGATAAAAACGTCATCGAAAACCGTAGCGTATTTGTTGGTGGTTCGGATGTTCCAATTATTTTAGGTCTTAGCAAGTACAAGTCACAATTTGAACTTGCAAAAGAAAAAACTGGCTTAGTACCGACCGTATTTGAAGGAAATGAATACACAGTATATGGCCAAACAATGGAGCCACAAATTCGTGACTACATTAACGTAATAAACGAAACGAATTTTAAACCAGAAACAGTTATTAATAAAGAAAGAAATATACGTGGTAACTGTGATGGCGCTGATTTCGAAGAATCATTATTACTTGAAATTAAATCACATGGTAAAAATCCAACAATGGATGTATACAAAGTTCAAATGCAACTGTATATGAATGAATTTAACCTTGCTGCAGGATGGTTAGCTTTGTATGAACGTCCTGATAATTTCGATGCTGAGTTTGATCCTGAACGATTGAAAATTGAAGTGGTCCATCGAGACGATGTACAAATCAATGAAATCTTACAAGCTATTGAATTGTTCTGGAAGCGTTGTGAAGCATTAAAACGACAACCCGAAATGACTGAGGTTGAATATTATTCTATTACTTTAGAAGAAAAAAATGAGATTGCCATTGTAGCTGGTGAAGTAGAAAAATTCGAGCTACAAATTCAATCATACAAAGAAATTGAATCACAATATAAGGCTATGAAAGACAAGCTATACCAATTAATGATGGACCATAAAGTGAAATCATTTGAAACGGATCGATGCACTATAACTTTGGTGCTTCCTACTGAATCCACATCAATAGATACAAAAGCTTTGCGTGAATCACACCCACGCATTGCTAAAAAATTTGAAAAGGTAACACCTAAAAAGGGATATACAAAAGTTTCTATGAAAAAAGCTAAGGAGGCTAAATAATCATGGCACTACCACCAAATAAACCAAAGAAAACAATTGAAACACCACGTAATTACTTTATCTGGGGACCAACAATGAACGGTAAATCCTTTTTAGCGAGTGAGTTCCCTAATCCAGTTATTTTTAATACTGATGGAAACGCAGCACAAATCGAAACACCATCGGTTGACTTAAAAAATGAACGTGATCCAAAGACCGGTACAATTAAAGTCACTGTTGTTGAGCAGATGTTAGAGCTTATTAAAGACTTGGAGAAAGGAGGACACGGCTTTGAAACGGTGGTTATCGATGTAATAGATGATTTAGTCACACTTATTGAGCAAGCAATTTGTGAGGAAAATGGTGTTGATTATGTAGGTGATGTGCCATACGGCAAAGGCTGGGGGTTGCGTAAAACATTCATTACCTCAATTGTGGTCCGTCTTAAAGCCTTGCCGATGAATGTTATTTACATTAGCCGTTATGCGACAAAATTAGAGGGCACTTTAGAAAAGCCAATTCCCTCATTAGGAGATAAAGATCTAAACGTTGTAAATGGTAACTGTGACCTGAACATCATGTGTCAAAAAATCGGTAAAAAATATCTTCGCCGCGTTGTGGACCGCCGTAAAAATTATCAACGTGATTGGATTGAGGACGAGCGTATTTTAAAAATCTTAGATTCTGTAATTGGTGCTTTTGATAAAGGCTCAGCTAGTGAACCTCAACAACCATCAAAGCCAGTTGAAGAAAAGAAAACACTAACTCAAATCGCTGAGGAAGTAAAAGAAGATGTAAAAGTTTTTGATGAAGATTCTTACTACTTCCATCCAGAAAGTGATTCTTATGTGATGTATAAAAAAGGTGATGTTGTTCCAGATGATCCAGATTTCGAACATTGTAACCCTATTTCGAAAGAAGAATATGAAAAAGGGATAAAAGAAGAATCAAAAAGTGCTGATCCTGACATCGAACAATATGTGAATGACAACCCACCGCCTGCCAATGCACCGAACACAACTGTAAAAGCACCACGTACAGCTAAACCAGGTGCACCAAGAGCACCGAGAGCTCCACGTACAAAATGATTTGTCCATATTGCCAGGTACCAGCTGAATTTATCAGTTCGAAAGATTTTTATGGCACAGATTATCGTACCAATTTATATTTATGTAGGCCATGTGATGCCAGGGTAGGTACACATGGTCGAGGTAAAACGCCTCTTGGCACAATGGCAAATGCTGAATTGAGAGAACTACGTAAATTGTGCCATGCACGTTTTGATGTGCGTTGGAAATATGGAAAAGTTAGTCGTTCAAAAGCTTATGAACAATTAGCCGATATGATGGAATTAACAAGAGAAACTGCACATATCGGTATGTTTGATAAAGAACAATGTAAAAAATTATTATCACTATTACCAAAGGAGACGAAGAATATGAGTAACTTAGCAGCTATGGCTCAAAAATTATTAGCAGAGGGATTCGATCCTAAAACATCACCAGTGGATGATTATGAGGCTTTACCAGAGGGTGGTTATGATGTTGTACTTTCAGAGGTACACTGGCGAGTAAATGATAAAGGTACAGAGTGGTTACAACTGGACCTTGAACTCTTGAATGAAGGC
The DNA here is from genome assembly GCF_032093475.1 of Lysinibacillus sp. Taxonomy (NCBI): domain Bacteria; kingdom Bacillati; phylum Bacillota; class Bacilli; order Caryophanales; family Bacillaceae; genus Lysinibacillus; species Lysinibacillus sp. The sequence goes on from NZ_DAMDAY010000001.1 coordinate 99,159, forward strand.
TTTGAAAACCGTAAACATTTTGGAATGATCTTTTTCACTGAAAAAATGATGGAGCGTGCATTAAAACAAACAATGAAATGTGCTGCAGCACTCAACATTGAATTAGATCCATCTGTATTTGGCTCTCCAGAAACAGATTTAGTAAACGCCTTTAAAGAAGCACTAGGTACTCAATGTGAAATGGACATTAAGCACTCAAAATCTAATAAGGGTACATTCGTTAACTTCTCATTGAGTCAACCGGAGCCATTCTAATATGTTCAAAGTGTATGATTTCGAGGTTTTCCCTAACGATTGGATGTGTGTCATCTTAAATCTGGCCAACAATAGAATCATACGCATACACAATGATAAAGAGCGCCTACAAAGCGCTCTTTCTTCAAAAGATATTCTTGTTGGCTTCAATAATTATCATTATGATGACATCATTTTATGGGCCATTGTAACCGACCAGGATCCGTATGAAATAAGTAAACAAATTATAGGTGGCACATTTAAGCGAAAAGTAAATTGCGGCTTTCTTACTTTGGACGTTAAGCAAGAGTTGATAAATAAATCACTTTCTTTAAAAGAAGCTATGGCCAATCTAGGTATGGACATTATTGAAACACCTGTTGATTTTGACCAAAAGGAATTGTCACCAGATGAAATAAAAACAATCCTTGATTACTGTGAAAACGATGTAAAAGCAACTGGTGTAGCCTTTCAAAAACGTGAAGATTATTTTGCTTCAAAGTTTGAAATTATTGAGACATTCAAATTACATCCAAGTGATGTAAAAAAGACACGTGCAAATCTAGCTTCTACAGTATTAAAGGCTTTTAAAATGAAGGACCACAAACGTGATCGATTGAAACTTAGCTATGACAAGCGACTCAAAATTAATGAATTGCCAAAATCGGTTGTCGATTTTTATAACAATATCCACGTTTCTTATTTAGAAGGCGGATCCGTTACTGATTTAGAAAAACGACAATTTGAATATAAACTTGCTGGATTAACACACACGTATGGTTTTGGTGGATTGCATGCAGCAAAAGAAAATTATTTAGGTGAAGGGTACTTCTTACACATTGATGCAAAATCTTACTTTCCAACCTTAAAGATTAACAATGGATTTATAAGTAGAGCAGCTAAGATGCCCGAACGATACGAAAAAATATACCAGGATCGATTAAGGTATCAAGCTGCAGGTGAGTCAAAAGAGGAAATTTATAAAATTTTGCTCAATGCTGCAGTAGGTGCTTGTAAGTCAGAATTTAATGCGCTATTTGATCCCCAACAATTTAACAACATTGTAGTAAATGGCCAACTTATTCTTACACATCTAATTGTGTTATTGGAGCCATTTATAGAGCTTATTCAATCAAATACAGATGGGTTAATTGTTAAATATGAGGATAAGTCATTTCTGCCTTTTATCGATGAAGTCATTGAGCGATTCAGTAAACACTATGAAATACATTTCAAAGTAAACGAGATTAATAAAATTGCTCAACGTGATGCCAATAATTATTGTGTTCGATATTCTGATGGAAAAATCGTTGCAAAAGGAATTATGAAAAATTTCGAGGGTGGGACCTGGGAGCGTAATAGTTTATCCATTATCGATACAGCCCTGGTCAATTACTACATGCATGATATACCTATTCAAAAAACAGTCATTAATACATTTAAAAAGGATCTAACAGCATTTCAGTTAGTGGCCAAACAAGGGAAATTTGAGGGTATGGCATGTGAAGCGTTTGAGGGTGGCAAAATGCAAATGATAGAACTCCAAAAGGTAAATCGTATTTTTGCAACAACCGATCCAAAGCGTGGCGGTGTTTATAAGGTACGTGATGAAAAATATCAAAAAGTTTCTAATAGTCCAGAGCAAGCTATTGTGTGGAATGGTCCACTAGATCAATTTGAGAAACGAAAAATCGATTTGAATTGGTATGTGAAAATGATTCAAAAACAATTATTTGTATAGGAGAGTGTTACAAATGACAACAGAAACAGCGGAAACAGTACAAACAAAGGACATTCAAATAAATGTTCTCTTTAAAAAAATGCAAAAGGACGATAAGAAGGAAGTTTTAATGTTTCATATTTTATCAGATGAAACGAAGCATGCTGCTGACCTATTAAGATTAACAGGAAAAATGACCATTTTAACAATTTCAGATGATGAGGGACCATATGAGCCGATTCAAGCTGAATTTGTGAACTTACAGCGTGACAATAAAAAGACAGTGCTCAAATTTAATGTAGCAACAGAGGATGTAGACCGAGTGAACGCTATTTATCCAGCTGCAGGTACAAATATTTCATTACTAATACAACCTCAACAAATGAGTATTGATGATCTTGAAGCTGAGCATGAGGGGATTTCTTATGAGGTTGGTTCAGATGGTACTGTAGAAACTAAAAAAAGTGAGCTATAAAGCTCACTTTAGAATTATAGGTTATTTTTTAACCAAGATGAAACTTCATCCGATAGATTGTTCCAAGCTGCGGATCCTGATAACTGAGCAACAAATAATTTATCATTGCCATCCATAGCTGTGAAAAGGTCATCTCTAAGTTGTGTAGCATTTTTTTCTGTACCTATTACCCATACAGATTCTAGAACACATGCCCAACTTGAATATGTTTTAATTTTACTGATTATTTTATCATAATCTCGATTAGGTCCAATTAAATCATATGACACTAAGTAATTCATGATATCACCTCCAATATAAATGGTTATTCGACAAAAATATGTAAATACCTTCAAGATTTTAGTAATTATATAGAAAGGAGGTGCTACGGTTTGAAGTATACTATAAAACCATTGCGCTATATTGAGCTAGAAGAAAAGAAGCCTAAACATTCATTCGACATTTTTTCTACTGACCATAAAAACTATAGAGATGCCGGTGTTATTTTAACAAAAGATATAGTGGTCGTGGATTTCGATACACGTTCAGATGCAGCTGAATATATCTATTCTGTTTACCCATCCTTGCGTGTTGAAACAAGTCGGGGCTTTCACCTTTGGTATAAGCGCCCAAAGGCAGAGGGTATGACCACACCCATTAAAAACTACACGGATAAAACAACGGTGGCTGGATTAAAGGTCGATTATAAAACGGGTACTCGCTCACAGGCTACGATTAAGCAAAATGGCAAACTTCGGCCGATGGAAAACGCTCATTATCTTGAAGATGTGAGTAGTTTACCAGAGCTTCCTTTGCTCTTGTATCCTTCTAAATTAAAACATAATTTACTAGGCATTAAAGAAGGGCAAGGGCGCAATAGTGCAATATACAGTCATTTGCTCACAACATTAGAGCAATATGGCACCGATATGATCGATAATGAAACGCTGCAGATCCTAGCAACCTTTATCAATACAAAAGTATTTGCTGAGCCAATGGATGATGACGAGCTTAATAACACTATTAAGTCAGTTTTAGAAAAAAAGCCTGCACCTAGTTCTCAACAATGGCTTAATCCAAAGGATATGGTCATGACGAGCGAAGTTTTGGCCAAACGTCTGGATCTTCATTATTACAACAATCAAATTTATTTTAAGCAGCTGGACCGTTACATTACCGATTCCAATAAGCTGCTACGAGAGATAGACAAACACATAAAATTAAAGCCTGCTCAGCATAAGCAATTGATGGAACTATTTAAAATTAAATCGAATGTGGTAGAGGACAATGATTTTGTGATCCAGCTGCCTAATGGTGTGATTATTGATGATGGTGAGCCAATAATAATTGATGCTGGCTTCACACCGTACTTTTTAGATGTTCAATACGATGAGGATGCCTATGATGAGCACGTGGATCAATTCTTAGATTTCTTTACCTGTAATCGAAAAGATTTACGGACCGTGATTGAAGAAATGTTTGGCCATATTTTAATGACGAAAGGCTTTCCACATAAAGTTTTCTTTTATAGGTCTGAAAAAGGGAACAACGGTAAATCAACATTATTAAAAATGCTTACTGCATTCACGAATGGCTTAGAAACAAATGTACCATTAGATAAATTTGATGACGACACAGCCGTATATGGAATGTCAGGTAAATTAATGAATATTGCTGATGATATTGACGCGTCATACCTGGACAAGTCGGCCAACTTTAAAACGCTAGCTTCTGGGGATCCGGTTATGTTGCGTCCGATCTATTCAATTCCTATTACCATACGTTCAAAGGCAACGCTTATTTTTACTTGTAACAAGATGCCACAATTTAAGGATAAATCCGGTGGTATTGGTCGGCGCTTAGTTGTCATCCCTTGTGATGCAGAAGTTAAAGTAATCGATGAAAATTTAGATGAAAAACTTTCGAGTGATACAGCCAAGTCTTACATACTAAAATTAGCACTCGAAGGAATTAAGCGAATACGTAAAAACGGTAATAAGCTATCTGAATCGGCTACAATCGAACAGCAAACAATTGAATATTTCATTCAATCTGATAGTGCTCTTTCATTTTTACATCAATATAGTGATGAGATTGATGGAAAGAGGACCAGGGATGTCTATGCAATGTATGTAGCTTATTGTGAGGATGAAGGGCATAAACCGGCTGGAAGTACCGAATTCGGTCGTAGGATGAAGAAGGAAGGCTGGGAATCAAGGGTAGTAAAAGTAATGGGGAATTCTGTCCGAGTTTATAAAAAGGTTACGGATGAGGTAACAGGATGATGGTGAATATCAGTAACCTTCATTAAGCCTATATTTATCAAGGGTTTATCTATCATTTTAAATCATAGAGGGTTACAAATGAAAAAATACATCTGTAACCTCTACAAACCCTTATTATATATATATTTATATTAATATTATTTCTTTAGTTACAGATAAATAATAGATATAAGTATATAAAAAATAATAAAAAGAAAAAAAGAAAAGAAATAAAAAAATATATAAAGAAAATACACCAAAATATCTGTATATCTGTAACTAATCTGTTCAAAACGTTGATATATCAACATTATCAAGGTTACATACAGCTTGTAACTATGAGTAACACAATTTGTAACCTTTATTGAAAGTAGGTGTTTAATTTGAGTAAATTCGCATGGCTCAAAGATTATCGCGAGCTAGAGTATGAAATTGCTTATTTAGAACTTAATTTAATGCGAACGAAAACAGAATTAAAACGCTGGGTACAAGGTGATCTAGCTAAAGTGAAACTAACTGCAGACAGCCAAGGAAGTAAGGTTGAGGAAGTTATTGAGCAGATTGAATGGGAACTTGCCCATAAAATGAATAATCTATTTGATATAAAAAGATTAGTCAAAACGTTTGAAGGTCTTGAACACAAGATATTAATAGGTAAATACATTGAACATAAAACATTAGAACAAGTAGCAGAGGAATTAGGGTACAGTGCTCAATATATCTATAATAAACATGCACAAATAAGACGTATGGTATCATTCGCTGAAAACTATACAGTAAATTCTTCACATAATATTACCTTAAGTTAAACCAATGTTAAGTATTGAAAAACCGTTATATGATAGTAGTATCAAAAAGCGCACGGAAATGCGCATATAATATTACATTACAAAATAAACACGTTCGCTTGTACGTGTATGTCGGAAACAAGCAATTGAGACTACATTCTTAAAATGATTGTAGTCTTTTTGTAACCCTTTATGTATAATTTAGTAGATATTTACATAAGAGGGGGATTAATTGTTGAGAACTCAAATTCCAATAAATGTACCTGCTTGGTCGTTAATAATAATGCCAGTTTTATTGATAATTTTAATCGGTCTTATTGTTCTATTAGTAATCCATTTAGTAAAACCAAAGCAGAAAAAAACAGATAGTAAAGGAAAAGATGCGGAAAATAACGAAGACAAAACTTTAACAAGTTGGATAAAAAAGAAAGACTTGATATATTGGCTTTTAATAATCTGTTTAGGCACAATTAGTCTTTTCACATTTAGATACAAAGATGCAACTGAGGTAATTAGTCATTGGGGCTTTGCTGGAACGATTGTTTCTATTATTTTAGCAGTAATTGCAATTGGATTTACACTTTTTCAAACGTTAACAAGTGAGCTTTCAAGTGAAAAAATTGCTAAATCGGCTAAAAAGATTTCGATTGTTACAAATAAATTGGATACTCAATCATTAGTTGAATCAAGCGAAATAATGAAAGAGGCTGCTGAATTTTTAAAAAAAGAACTAGTAGATATTAAGAGCAATCTTGTTACGATAAGGTCTCAACAAGAAAGTTCAAACTCAAAAATTGATAACTTATTTAAGGATGGTGCTCATTCGAAAGTTGACTTGGGAATTGCGGGATCAGCATCTCGTGAATTGATAAAAATTAATGATTTTTTCAAGGAAGTATATCCTTTACTTCCTTTATATCCTCAATTATTTACTTATTATTTTTTGCTTTCAAGTAAAAGTGGAGTTTCACTAAATGATAGAGTTAATAAACAACTCCGAGAAAAATTTGCTGAGATTGATGTTATTAATAAAGACGATAATACTAGAATTGAATATGTAAAAGGTGCCAATATGGGTTCCGAAGGTGCAACGGGTTCATTTTTACATCATTTAGGTATAACAAATTCTTTTATGAATTTAGCTGAAAATACGCAACAAAAGTTTCTTGATATGTGTAAAAGCCACATTGATAATGAAATGTATATCGATATTATAGATCAGTATATTGAAAGCATAAAATAAATTGATAAACTTTAAAAAGAAGTCACATCTAACAAGGTGTGGCTTTTTATTATGCGTTTTTATGTATTTATTTAGATAACGCTTCTGCTGACAGTACCGAATATGGATGGTCCTGTCATTAGATTTCTTAGAAGAAAAGGAACTTCACAATAAATAGTAATAATAGAAGTTCAATATACGTGAGCTTTACTTTAATGTATATTGGCATATTTTCACCACCTATCGAGTATATTATATCCATTTGTATAAATAGTATTCAGCCAGTGATACAACATTAAGTATGGACAGAGAAGTCAGTAATACCAAGGCTTTGGGTCCTTCCCAGTAGGGTGGGGTTATGCGGGGCTAGCGACGCCCGCGGCTTGCCTGTTTTTATTTTAAAAATTTTACTTCGGAACTTCGGAATTGGAGGTGTGCAAAATGGATGGATTTAAGGAAGAGAACAATCAGGTTTTAGTATCAACAAAACGTCTTTGTGAACTACTTGAAGTAAGTGATAGAACGCTAACAGATTGGAAAAGACAAGGGTTGACGCAGCATGCTAGGGGTTGGTGGAATTTGCAACACGTCCTGAAATGGCGCGGTGAAATATACAATGCCGATTCCGAAGTAAGTAAATCTGCAAACCTTCAGCAAATGAAATTAGAAGCTGAAATTGCCTTCAAGCAGGCACAAGCTGAATTAACTAAAATGAAAAATGAAATTGCTGAAGGGAAGTATATCGAGAAAGAAATTGTGGAAGCGGAATTGACTCGCTTCTTTTTAATTTTCAAAAAATCAGCTTTAATGTTGCCACGTAAATTGATGGGATTCGTTACTGGATATTTAGAACCAATGGAAGTTAGACGAGTGGAGCATCAAATGACAGAGCTTGTGAAAGATGCGTTGAATCAGATGAGTGTGGATGGTGTGTACAATGCCAAAAAGAAATAAACACAAACTGCCTGAGTTCATAAAAAAAGCGCTACAGTTTTTAAAGGCTCCAGAAAATTTAACAGTAAGTGAATGGGCTGAAAAGTATCGCAAGCTTGATGTGAAAACAAGTGCGATACCAGGTCCATGGCGAAACGAAATGACGCCTTATTTAGTTGAAATCATGGATGAATTTAACAACCCAGATACAGAAGAAATTGTTTTCGTAAAGCCTACGCAAGTGGGTGGAACGGAAGTCTTGTTGAATGTCATTGGATATGTAGTGATGCAGGATCCAAACCCTGCAATGGTTGTTTATCCAACAGATGATTTAGCTGAGTCTATTTCAGAAAACCGTATACAGCCAATGTTTCAGTTGTCACAAGAATTGAACAAACGATTCAAGAAAAATGAATCAAACCGTTCTGAATTACAGTTTGATGGGATGTATCTTTCTTTAACTGGTGCAAATTCACCATCATCTTTATCTTCAAAAGCCATACGTTACTTGTTACTAGATGAAGTCGATAAATATCCAGGGGCATCTAAAAAAGAAGCGGACCCAATTAAATTAGCGCGTGAACGTACAAAAACCTTTCCGAATAGTAAACTATTCATTACTTCAACACCAACTGTTAGAACTGGCCATATAAATAAAGCAAAAGAAACATCAGACGTGATTAAACATTACTTTGTTCCATGTGTCCATTGTAGCGAATTTATTGAGTTGAAATTCCAACAAATAAGATGGCCAAAAGAAGAAAGCATGAGTGAAGTGGATCGCGCTGAGTTTGCTAATTATGTATGCCAGGAATGCGGCTGTGTGATTACAGACCAGCATAAAATGCAAATGATTAAGCAAGGTAAATGGCAAGTTGTTCAGCAGCGTACACAATATCCGCGAAAAGTTTGTTACTGGATGAATACTTTATATTCTCCCTTTGTTACATTTGGTGAAATAGCTAAAGAATTTTTAACAACTAAGAACGATCCAGAATCCTTTCAAAACTTCACGAATTCTTGGCTAGCTGAAGTATGGGAAGATACCAAATTGAAAACTAATGCAGATATGGTTAAAGAAAGACAAACTGATATTCCTGAATTTACAGTGCCTGAATGGGCAGAATTATTAACTGCAGGTGTCGATGTCCAGGAAACAAGTTTATACTATACAATTCGAGCTTGGGGAAAATATATGACTTCTCAATTAGTAGCGAAGGGTCAAGTATCAAGTTTCACTGATATTGAAAACATCATGAATGCAGAATTCTATAAAGAGAATGGCGAAAGAATGATAGTAAATGCAGCTGGAATTGATTCAGGGGACCAAACCGATGAGGTGTATGATTTCTGTGCACGAAATAGTGGATGGGCTATCCCAATCAAAGGTGTTGGTGATGGACTTCATCACTTCCGCATTAGTATGGTAAATCGAACAACATCATCAGCGCATGGTATGCAGTTAATTCTTATTGATGGCGGAAAGTATAAAGACATGATCGCTTCACGAATGAAAAAGAAAAACGGTACTGGATCATGGATGGTTTATAAAGGCATTGATGATGACTATGCGGAACAAGTTACTGCAGAACATAAAGTTAATGAAAAACGTAGTGGCCGAACCGTTTCTATATGGGTAAAGAAAACTTCCCATGCAGATAACCACTACCTTGATTGTGAGGTCTATGATTTTGCAATGGCGGATGTTTTAGGCGTTAGGACGTTGCATTTATTGCAAGAAGAAACACCACCTGAAGCGAATGTTAATGAGGTTGCTGAGGAATTTAATAATGATTGGCTGGGTGGTAATAAAAAATGGTTAGATGAGTTTTAAAAATGCCCCTGAGGTAACAGAGGCAAAGTCTATATTTTAACTAGTAATTTTAACACCAACAATTAAATCTTCATAGCCAAAGTCATCTGAATATATAACTTTTAAATAATTCTCATTTTCAAGATTTTTAAGGTATGCCTCAATAAGTTGATGATTATCCTGGCCATATATTTTGCAAGTTTCAATAATATCACCAAACGAAATAATAGAACCGTATTTAGCAAAAGGTTTGGCAGGGATATTTTTTAAGATATTGATTAAATTCATATAATCACCTCACTTTCAAAGTGATTATAACAAATTTTGGGAAGGAGTTGAGAGGCTATGAGTATTTTAGAACAATTGCAACAAGTAAACAATGCTATTGCAGCCATTGAAATAGGTGGTCAGGAATATCAAATCGGTTCAAGACGGTTGAAGCGTGCTGATTTATCCTTGCTTTATCAGCGACAAAAGGAATTACAAGGGCAGTTAGAGGCTGAAAAATCTGATGGTTTTGGCCTGGTCAACACATCTGTCGCTATATTTGATCGAAGGTAGGTGTGTTAATGAATTGGTTAGATAGAACAATTGCTTGGTTATCTCCTGAATCTGCATATAAACGTTTGGGTTATCGAAAAGCCGTTAATGACATGCGTTCATATGACGCAGCTGGGGATGATCATTTAAACGCAGGGTGGCGAGCTGTAAATGCAAAAGCTGAATCTACTGATGGAATGTATCGCGATACAATTCGTGCGAGAAGCCGTGATTTAGAACGAAATAGTGACATTTTAGAAAGTGTTGTCTTGGCATTTGAACGAAATGTCGTTGGTGGAGGCTTTAAGTTGCAAGCGAAAACTGAAAATGAAGATTTGAATACAGCTATAGAATCATTATTCAAATTGTGGTGCCGTCCTAAAAATTGTGATGTCACACAACAACAGAGTTTTTCAGAAATATGTCAAATGCTTGTGCGACGCCAAAAGGTAGACGGTGGGATTATTGTAGTTTTGAGATATATTGATGATGGTGTTGTACCTTTATCATTACAAATCTATGAGGTAGATGATTTAGATACAATGATTCCTACAACTACGACAAAAAAGATTGTGAACGGTATTGAATACAATGCCTATAATCGGCCAGTTGCCTATTATCTAAAAAAATATGATGCATATGGAAACTATATCGGTACATCTGAGCGAATTGACGCTAAAGATGTGCTTTTTTTATTCAAGAAAAAACGTCCTAGTCAGTTAAGGGAAATGAGCGAATTATCGTCTACGCTCCCACGTGTACGCGACATGAATCAATTTATGGAAGCTGTATCTGTAAAAGAACGTGTTGCAGCATTGTTAGCGGTTTTAATAAAGCGAATAACGCCTAATAATGGTGGAGGTCTTGGACGAGGAACTGGCCAACCTGATAAACGGACTGGATATGCAGGAAAAATGCTTAGTCCAGGTATGATGATGGAATTGAATCCAGGGGACGATGTTCATGTTGTTCAGCCTCCAGCACAGGCCGCTAACTCAGCCGAATTTATTCGTTTACAACAGCGCCTTTCAGGTTCGGCTCAAGGCATTTCCTATGAAGTTGCAGCACGTGATATGTCACAAGTCAACTATTCATCAGCTCGCCAAGGGCTATTAGAGGACCAAAAAACGTATTTAATGCAGCAACAATATTTAATCGATCATTTTTTTATCCCTGTCTATGAGGCTTTCATTGAATCAGCTGTTTTGGCTGGGAAGATCAGTATTAAAGACTTTCATACTAAAAAAGAGAACTACCTACAGCATGAATGGATTGCACCAGGTATGAAATGGATTGATCCTCTTAAAGAAGCAAATGCAAATAAAATAGCGCTGGAAACAAATCAAACTACTCTTGCAGAGATTGCAGGGAATACGGGGAACGATTGGCGTGAAATCATTGATCAGCGTGCACGTGAAATCGAATATATGAAAGAAAAGGGGGTGATAAATAGTGAATCCGCAACAAAATCCGAAGAAATCGACAAACTCATTGAGGAAACAGATGACGAAAAACCAGAAGATGAATCGTGATTTATCCTTTGATATTCGCTCATTAGATGACGATAAACGGACATTTGAGCTGTCTTTTTCATCAGAAGAACCATATCAACGTTGGTTTGGTCCTGAAATTCTCTCACATGAACCAGGCGCAATTGATTTAAGTCGATTAAATGAAATTGGTGTTCTTTTATATAACCATAATCGTGACAAAGTAATTGGCCGTATCGATAAAGCGTGGACAAAGGATAATCGAGCTTATGCGCAAGTTACCTTTGATGAAGATGATGAATCAGATGTGATTTATCAAAAAGTAAAATCTCAAACTCTTAAAGCTGTATCAGTCGGTTATCAAGTTGAATCATGGGAAGAAGTGGCACCTGGTAAAACTTCTGCAAATGGTCGCCACGTGGGACCGTGTAGCGTTGCTTTGAAATGGCAGCCATATGAAATTAGTATCGTTTCTGTGCCAGCTGATGCATCAGTAGGAGTAGGCCGAGATATGGAAGATGAATTTGAGCAAGAAATACAAGAAAAAGGCGACTATTCGTATTATGAACGCCAAATTTTACTTAATGAAAACCTATTTGGAGGGATAAAATAATGAATTTATTACAAATGTTAGCACGTCAAAAGGCGATTGTTGATGCTGCAAAAGCAGAGGGAAATCGTGCATTATCAGTTGAAGAAACGCGAGAATTTGATGAATTACAAAGTAAAATTGATGCTCTCCGTGCACAAGGTGATCCAAATGAGCCAACACCAGCACCAGTAGATAACTCGGAGCGTGCACTTGCTGCCGAACGTCAACGTGCACTTGAAATCACATCACTTTGCCGAGATTTTGGCTTAAACGCTGAGGAATATATTAAAGATGGCCATTCAATTGACCAAGTTCGTCAATTCATATTGGAAAAACAAATTAAAGATCGTGCGCCACAACCTTCAGGTATTCAAATGGGAAAAGATGAGCGTGATAAATTCCGTGATGCAGCTGCAGATGGACTAGCTTTACGTGTTGGAATGAACGTTGAAAAGCCGAATGATGGCGCTAGAGAATTACGTAATTTATCATTACGTGAATTAGCAAAGGAATCACTCATTATCGAAGGTGTAAATAACGCTTATCGATTAAGTGATGATGAACTTTTACGCCAACATTTAACGCCAACATCTCTATTTACAAACATCATTGATCAAACTGCTCGTAATGTATTCCAACAAGCATATACAGACGCAGCTACAACATATCAACATTGGACACGCCGTGGTACATTAACTGACTTCCGTCCAACTAAAACATATCAAGTTGGCACTGCAGGTGAACTTTTACTAGTATCAGAGAATGGCGAATTAAAACATGATGATCCTAATGGCGTTGAAGGACCAACTCGTCAATTATTAACTTATGGTCGTCAATTCTCTATGTCACGCCAGGCGTTTATCAATGATGATGTAAGTTTTATTGAAACTATTCCAGCACTTTATGCTCAATCAGCACGACTTGGTATTAACCGTTTGGTTTATCAAACATTAGCTAAAAACCCAGCAATTTGGGATGGTAAGACACTTTTCCATGCAGATCATAAGAATGTTATGGCCACAGGCGGAGCACCATCGGTTGATACATTGTCACAAGCACGTCAGTTATTAAGAAAACAAACGGCTGCAGGTGGCGATGTGAAGTTAAATATTCCTGCACGATTCATGTTAGTACCAACTTCACTTGAAACAAAGGCAGGTCAATTAATTGGTTCAACTGTGGATCCATCACAAGCGAATCCTAATATTCCAAACCCATTCTATAATCAATTTACAATCGTTTCAGATGCAGAGCTTGATGATGCAAGTGTAAATGGCGAATTAGAATGGTATGTAACATCAGATATTTTACGTTCACCAATTCAAGTTGATTTCCTAAATGGGAAAGATATGCCGACGATTGTAATGAAACAAGCACCAGCTGGCCAATTAGGTTTCCTATGGGACATTTATATGGATTATGGTGTAACAGTTGTAGATTATCAAACAGTAGTTAAAAACAACGGTAAATAAGGAAGGGGTTAAGACAAAATGGCGCAAGCAAAATATGTACAACGTGGCGAAACAATTGATTTTATTAATAACACTAGTGCGGACATTGTAGCAGGCGAAGTTATCTCCTTATCCAACCGCATTGGTGTTGCAGCTACTGCAATTCCTGTGGGTACAAAAGGAGCTATCAATGTAATGGGTGTGTATGATTTACCTGCCCTTACTACAGAAGCATTTACGATTGGCCAAACTGTTTATTTTAAAGATGGCAAGGTACAGGCTACCGAAACAGATGCTACACCTGCAGGTTGGATTATTGAGCCAAAATCACAAGCTGGAACTATTGCCCGAGTAAAAATCGATTAGTGGAGGTAATGATATGGCCATTATTTTAGAGTCAATCACTCATGTATGGTTCGCTGGACGAATGATTCCGCCAGGTGAAGTTTTTTCAGCAGATGATGCCTTTGCTACTAAATTAATCGAGGGTGGTTCTGCAAAAGTAGCAAATGCAGTAGATAGTAAGGATGAACAACCAAAAGGTCGCCGCGTGAGAAAAGCAGATGATGATCATGAATAAGACTTTTAAAGATTTCTTATTACAAGATGTAAATAATGTTTTTTTAAATGAAAATGAGTTTGCAGAAACGGTCATCATCAATAAAAATGCAATGAAAATTGTTCGTGATAGTGATGAAATGGTCCAATTTAATACTGATAAGAAGTTGGCTTCATGTGATGTAGTTTTTCATGTGGAGTCCTCTTATTTTAGAGGTATTCCGCAGCCTGAAAGGATAATGGAGTTTGAGGGGAAAGAATATCGAATAAAAGTTGTCCGTAATAATTTAGGAATGCTAACAATTGGACTAATGAGGTACACAGAATGAGTATGTTGATTCAAGTCGATGCAGCTGCTTTAAGGGATGTTGAACAGAGACTTGGTCAATTTGCTAATCGAGCTCCCAATGCGATAGCCAATTCATTAAATCGAGCATCCACCAATACCGCCAGCAATATTACAAAAGAAACACGATCAAAATATCATCTTAAACCTGCAGATATTAAAGCAACATTAAAAATTACAAAGGCAAGTAAATCTGTTTTATCAGCAGAAGTAAGATCTAGTGGTAAGGCTGTACCGTTAGACCGATTTAAAGTATCACCTAAAACAGTCAATCCCAAACGAAAAAGCCAGTTAAAAATTGCTGTTAAAAAGAATGGGATGAAACAAGTTTTAGGAGCATTTGTAGCTAATTTACATGGTATTAAACTATTTAAACGTGAAACGAATAAAAGGTTACCGATTGCAAGACTTTTTGGTCCTTCAATACCTCAAATGATTGGAAATGAGGAAACGGTACGAAAAATTAATGAACAATCATGGATTACGTATGAAACACGTTTGAATCATGAAATCAATCGAATTTTAGGGCAATTAGGAGCGAGTTAAATGACAGTTGCTAACATACAAAATGCTTTAGTTGATAGACTAGCTGAAATATTAAAAGATTTCCCTTTGAAAACTTCCTATAACAATCAAACACCATTTAAGATTTTCCGTCATAAGATTCCCGAAAGAACAAGTGACAAATTTAATTACTCAGATGAGGATACACATGATGAAGTGTATCCTTTTTGTTTGGTTAAAATCGATCAAGGACAAAAAGAGAGTAATGAAAGTTTAGAGGATAATGTGTTGAATGTTTTAATTGGTGTGAAAAATGAGGGTTTGGAGGGAGAGGGATATGATGATGTAATGGCTTGTATTCAAGCCATTTGGAATGACTTCAATCGCAATCCTATTTTAGAGAACAAATATCTATTCAAGTATCCATTAAGTTGGGCACTAGATGGAAGTGAAGAAGAACGCCATCCCTTTTATTATGGAGGCGTACAACTGACCTTTGAAAGTAGGTCATTAACACAAGGAGGGTTTATAAATGGCCAATGAACGTATTAAAAACCAAGTAGAGCCTGTTTCTCCTGAAGTAGTAAGAGAAACGATAGAAAGTGCCCTTCCAACGCATTTAGATGGAGGCGTTGTAGAGCAAGATAAATCAGCAATTATTTCTGACGAAAATGTTATTCCAGCAACAAGTATTACTCAAAAAATCTATGTTGGCCCTAATGTATTGGGCTTGCCAACATACACGGTGATTGAAACAAATTTTACACCACATATTAATAGTTTTATTGAGAAATGCCCTGAAATAGAAAAGTTATTTGTGCCAATTTTAGAAATGGCAGAAGTAGAAAGTCGGACTAAAGTAAAAGGTACTCTAGAAAATCGCTATTTTAATACAATACGTGAATTCTATTCAGTACCAAGAAAGGAGGCTAACTAATGACAGGCTATCAACACGGGGTCTACACACATGAGTTACCAACATCTATTAAACCACCTGTAAAATCAACTGCTGGATTAACTGTTATTGTAGGTACTGCTCCAATCCATTTGACAGAAGATCCTGCATCTTTGGTGAATAAACCAATGTTTGGCTATACGTATTCAGAATGTGTAAAGAAAATGGGTTATCTTGATGATTTTGATAAATATACAATTTGTGAGTCAATTAGTTCTCATTTCGCACTTTTTGCTGTAGCTCCATTGGTAATGATTAATGTTTTAGATCCGGAAAAGCATTCTGTTCCAGGAACTAAACAATTACCTGTAATTAAAAATGAAGCTGTACTTAAAGAAGATGGGGTACTTAAATCTACTATTGTCGTTAAAAGTGTTGATGATGCCACTACGTATGAAGATTATGAGGTGGAATTTGATGATAGTGGCCATTTGCATATTTTTACTTCAGCAGCTAACGAAATCAAAGTGGAATACAAAAAGTTAGATCCTTCACTGGTCACTAACGCAGATATTATTGGCGGTGTATCACAAGAAGGAAATCTAAAAGGACTTGAATTAACAAACGAAGTATTTCCAAGATTCCGCGAAGTACCAGGAATACTTATTGCTCCTAAATATTCAACAGATCCTGCTGTAGCTGCTGTTATGAAAGCCAAAGTAAGTAATATTAACGGTTTGTTTGGTGCTACTGCATTTGCAGACCTCTCAACAACTGAAGTAAAAGATTACACACAAGCCCCAATGGTAAAAAATCAAAATAATTTAGATAACGAAGATTTATTAGTGTTTTGGCCAAAAGTATCTCTTGGTGGAAAACAGTATCATATGTCAACACAAGCAGCTAGTTTAGCAAACCTAGTTGATGCAAGCAACGAAGGTTATCCATGTGAAGAGTTTTCAAATAAAAACTTACAAATGGATGCAGCTGTACTAGAAGATGGTACAGAAATTTTACTTAGCTTGGAACAAGCAAACTATCTAAATGGCCAAGGTATCGTCACAGCGCTTAACTGGACTGGAGGTTGGCGTGCTTGGGGTCATCGGACATCTGCTTATCCAACAAATACTGATCCAAAGGATGCCTTTATTTCAGTACGTCGTGTGTTTATTTATGAGCAAAATCAATTTATTCTTTCGTTTTGGAATAACGTAGACAAGCCAGGAAATCCAAAGTTAATTGAAAACATTGTTGATAGTAAAAATATAGATTTAAACAGCAAAAAGGCACGCCAGTTAATCTTAGGTGGTCGAATTGAATTTGCAGAAGAAGAAAACGCTACAACCGATCTAATGGATGGCTCTTATGCTTTCCACTTGTATCTCACACCAGGAACACCAGCGCGCGAAATAAAAGGATTATTTGAATTTGATCCTGGTTATTTCAGTGCGCTTTTTAGTTAGGAGGAAACTAAATGAATATACAAGATCAATTAGTAACTCAATACTCAGTTTGGAAGAATGTAACGGATTACCTGGGTGCAGGCGAGGTTGAGCTACCGTCTTTTGAGGCACTTACTGAAACAATGAAAGGTGCTGGCATTGCAGGTGAAGTGAATGCGCCTGTTGTGGGACATTACGGATCTCAAACTTTAAAAATTAACTGGCGAACAATTACAAAGGATGCCATTGCACTTGCAGAACCTAAAGCCCATTCGATAGATTTACGTGCAAACCAACAGTTATTTGATGCAGGTAAAGGTGAATATGTAAATCAATCAGTTGTTATTAAGACACGTTGTGTACCTATAAATCTTAATCCTGGGAAACTTGCTATCGGTGCTTCTACAGAAACAGCCAATGAGTTTGAGGTACATTACATCAAAATTATGATTGATGGAAAAACAGTGATTGAAATTGACAAATTTAATTTCATTTGTGTAATAAACGGAAAAGACGTTTTAGAACAAGTACGAAAAAACATTGGATTATAGGAGGAAAATGAACAATGAATGATAAAACAAATGTTGAAGTGGTGGACAACCAAGCCTTAGAGACGCATATTACTTTAAAACGACCAATTGTATTTGAAGATCAAACAGTAAATCAAATTAATTTAGATTTTGAAAGTCTAACTGGAGAGGATATTGAAAAAGCCGAGGCTCAATTTAATGCTGAAGCACCACAAAATTCAATGGTTATGGTAAAAGAAATGTCTAAGCCTTTTCTAGCTATTGTGGCTTCAAAAGCAGCGAGAGTTCATGTTGATCTAATTCGTAAACTATCAGCACCTGATTACGCAAAGATTACAACACGAACATCGCTTTTTTTATTAGGTGGCAAATAGCCAAGGAACCAGCTGAAAGCATTCGTTTGATGTGTACTTATTGTGCATTACAAAGCAGAACACCAGTCGATTTTTATTTAAAGTTATCTATACGTAGGTTATTTGGTTGGTACAACACATTTAAACGAATCGATGCACAAAAGCCAAAGAAGCGAGGTGAAAGTTAGTGTCTAAGGTATTTGACATTGCTTTTAGACTTGGAGCAGAACTAACGAGTAGCTTTACCAACACTTTTAATGATGCTGGTGGAATGATGAAAGCGTTAGGTGGTGCAGCGGCTGCTCTTGGTGGTGCAGCTGCTCTTACTAATGCCATTTCACAAGTAGCTGATATGAGTCAAGAATTGGCCACTTTATCAGCTCAAACAGGCTTAATTGGTGATGATTTCGAGGATTTAAAAGGGACTGCAGAGAATTTATTTCGCAATAACTATGGAGATTCCTTTGAAGAAGTTACGGATGCACTCGCTAAGGTTAAGCAGAACATGCATGAATTAAGTGATGCGGATTTAGAGCAATTTACTGGTGAGGCTTTGTCATTTGCCAAAACTTTTGACGAGGATATAAATGAAGTAACCAGGGCTGCTAACAATATGATGAGTAGCTTTGGTGTTAATTCAGCAACCGCAATGGACCTCTTTGCTGCAGGTGCGCAAAGGGGTCTTAATTTTTCCGATGAAATGTTAGATAACGTTGCAGAATATGCACCGTTGTTTGGTGAAATGGGCTATAGTGCTGACGAATATTTCGGCATTATGGAACGTGGAGCAAAAGCTGGTGTATATAATTTAGATTACGTGAATTAAGTATAATACATGGTTCACGCTAAACCCTTTTAATTGCTGGGACATCCTTAATTTCATATAGGTCGCAATAAAAGAATCTTTGTGTAAAATATAGTTAAGGATAATCAGCAGGCAAGCTGTACTGGAGGGGTTTTGATGTTTGAATTATATATGATTACTAATCTAGTTAACGGAAAAAAATATGTTGGTTTTACGTCTGAGGGTTATTTAAAAAGGTTCAATAATCATATAAAAGAGACTCGTTTGGGTGGTAATAGACTTCTTTGTAAAGCAATACGAAAATACGGTAAAAAGAATTTTCAAATTACTCTTTTAGAAGTTGTCGACTTGCACGAAAAAGCTATAAAAAGAGAAAAAGAGTTAATATCATTTCACAATACATTTGCTGGTGATGAAGGTAGTTGGGGATATAATACTACAAGAGGTGGCGAAGGTAGTATCGGGCATATTGTACCCTTAAAATTACGTGTAAAGTTGAAACGATTGAGGGAAGAAGAGGGACGTTGGAAAGGTGATAATAACCCCAATTATCAAAATAAACTTTTCAAGAACAGTGACCATGCTCGTTGTGGAATAAAAATATCTGCAGAAGGTAAAAGAAGGATTAGCGAAGCGAATTCAGGTAGATTTGCAGGTATAAAACACCCCAACGCTGTCAAAAAGGCAACGTATGCTAAGAATTTAGATACTGAAGAAATTATTAAAAGAGACTCTTTTTACGAGTTACGAACTTTTTTAGAAGGAAAATACAAAATTAAAATAAATCGCTCATCCTCATTAAAGGTAATGAGAAGAGAAGCTAGAAGTCATAACGGTTTTATTTTTTATCGTGAGGACGAAACTCCAGAGGACATATTTAAAGAGATTAGTTATCAATATGAAAATAATATCAAAAAACCTATCATTTTCGAATCTTTGAATCAAAAAGAAACACATCCTAACGCTAAAAACTATACAAGTTTTGCAAGAAATATTACAACTGGTGAATTATTAAGATTTGATTCTTGGTATGAATGCAAACAGTATATGACCGATAACATTAATTCTAAATTTAATTACAGTGAAATGAAAAAATGTTTAGAAGGTAAAAGAAAGTACGTTAGAGGTTATATTTTTTATCGTGAAGATGCTACGGATGTTAGTATTTTTAAAGATTTGGAAAATGAGTACAGAAGCTTCAACGACTATCGAAAACACATCAAATGATGGAAGTGAGTAGAGTAGGGCACAAGCGATTGGTGTTCGAAACGGAGGGCGTATAGGCTCTCTTTTTTATGCCTATACGAAGATATAGTCTAATCTATACGGTAACGTATAGCAGCTCTAAATAATTGAGCGGCATGAATCTAGCGAATTCATGCGAATATAATGGATGTCATGAAAGAATTTCAAATCAGAGTTAAAGACGGCTCAAAATCAACCGACGAAACGTTTTCTGCTATGAGTAAATCAACATTTGATTTGTGGGAAAGTTTTAACCGTGGTGAGGCATCTGTAGCAGATGTTGCAAGTGCTGTGACAAAAGAGCTCCAAGGCATGGATGATCAAGTTACAGCCAACCAATTAGCTGTGGCGTTATTCGGAACGAAGTGGGAAGATTTAGAGTCTACAGCTATGTATGCGATGTTAGGATCAACCGATGCCATGGAGGGCTTTGAAGGAGCAATGGAGACAGTAAACCAAATACAGTTTAGTTCATTTAATGCGGCCATCCGAGGGATAGGCCGTATTTTATTTATGGATTTGGTTTATCCAATAGGAGATGCAGTTCTTCCATATCTCAATATATTCGCTCAATATTTAAAGGATAGGTTACCTAATGCTGTATCAAGGCTCAAAATGGTGCTCTCAGTTATTGGACCTGTTGTATTGGGTTTAGTGGGCGCATTTGCTGCTTACAAGGTTGGGTTATCTGCTATCGTTACCTACCAAAAGGTATATAACACCATTCAAAAAGCAAGCACAGCATTAATGGCGGCACATCGTACAGCTATGTTGGCCTCTACTTTTGCAGGTGGAGGATTTAAAGGAATGCTTGCAGCTGTATCCAGTGGAATGCGTGCGTTTAATGCAGCCATGCTGGCCAATCCTGTTGTGCTTATCGTTGCAGGCTTAGCCGCATTAGGCGCTGGATTATATTTTGCTTATCAGAAGTCGGAAACATTTAGAAACGCCATATCGCCATTGCTAGCCCTGTTAAAAGAGACGTTCATAAATGGTGTATCTGCAATAGGTTCAACTGTCATGAGCTACCTTCCAGTAATTATGGAGGCATTTTCTTCTTTAGGCGGAGCTATAATGTCAATCGCAACTGCAGCAATTCCCATATTATCAACTATTATTCAAGCTGTTTTTCCGATTATTGTTTCTGTAATTCAATCAGCAGTCCCATTAATAGCGATGCTCATTCAAGGAATCGCACTGATTTTCACAAATTTTGTAGTCCCTGCTGTATCCGGTTTTTTACAAATTGTACAATTTGTCTTTCCATATGTTCAAATGATAATTCAAAATGCTATAGCAATCGTAAATGGAATTATTCAAGCAGGGATGGCCCTTTTGCGTGGCGATTGGGATGGAGCCTGGAATGCCATTCTTTCAACAGCTTCAACAATCATGAATAATATCATTTCATTCTTCCAAGGAATTAATCTGTATGATGTTGGGATAGCAATTATCAATGGATTGATCAACGGTATTAAATCCATGGGTGGGGCTGTTTTAGGCGCGATAGGTGATTTAGTACCTAAACCTTTGAAAAGCGCAGCTAGTAAGTTTTTAGGGGCGCTCCCTGGCTTTGCTGAAGGTGGCATCGTTGGTAATCCAACGTTAGCATGGATTGGTGAGGGCGGTGACACAGAGTCTGTAATCCCTTGGAATAATAGTCAACGAAGCAGAGACTTATGGCTACAAACTGGCCAAGCACTTGGCATGTTAAACAATGATGGAATGCTTGCAGATTTACAAAAACAAGTGGCACCCGATGCATCAATTATTAATCCTCAACAAGTAGCTGACTCTAGTGGTAATGGTGGAAGTATTGTTATTCATTATTCGCCACAGTACAGTGTACAAAGACCAGAGGATTTAGATAGTGTTAAACAACATGCGGATGCTGATAAAGACGATTTAGAAGCTCGTATTGCGGAAATACAACGAAATGAAAGGAGATTGTCGTTTGGGTAAGCTGTATAAGACAATTTCAGGTGATGAGTGGGATGTAATTTGTTATAAACATTACGGCACAGAAATGGTGATGGACCAAGTAATGAATGCCAACCCAAAACACATTCAAACAGTTGTATTTTCAGCTGGTATTGAGTTAATATTGCCTGAAATTGACACGATTAAAGAAAGCGCTAATAAACCGCCATGGATGAGGTGATATAGTGACTAATACAAGACGAGCAATTGTCGTTATTTCTTACAATGGGAAAAACATAACAGCAGACTTAGCGCCTGATTTAACTTCATTTCAGTACAATGATAATGAAGGGAAAAGTGATGAAATCCAATTAGATTTGCAAGATCGTGAAAAGAAATGGCAGGATCCATGGTTACCAGGTAAAGGTGATAAGATACATGCTACAATCCGTCTTGAAAATTGGCGTAAAGAAAAAGAAGTGTCGCAGTTAAAATGCGGCACTTTTTATATTGACGATGTAAGTTTTAAGGGACCACCAGATAAAGTCTCAATTAAAGCTGTTTCAACACCTTTCAATGAAGGTGGTAAAGACACTGAGAAAACGAAAGCATGGGAAAATACAGATTTAAAGACGATTTTAACAGATGTAGCAAAATCAGCAGGACTAAAATTATTTTTTGATGCTCCTAACCACAAATATAAACGTGTTGAACAATCTAAAAAAACTGACTTGGCCTTTGCTAAAGAGATCACCAAAAAAGAGGGTTTATCCATCAAGGTAACAAATGATCAGCTTATTGTTTATGACGAGTTGGAGTATGAAAAGAAATCAACCGTCCGAACAATTACACGAGGTGAGGATGATATTAAATCATACGATTTTAAAGAAACTGCAGCTGAAGAACAGTATGCCAAAGTGGAGATTTCTTATTCTGATGCTACAAAAAAGAAAACCATAAAATACACCTATAATGTACCAGGTGTGAAAAGTGGACCTACCCTCAAGGTTAATAAAAAGGCTAAAAATTTAGATGAGGCTAAACGATGGGCACAAGCAGAAGCACGCAATAAAAATAAGCGTTCTAAAACGGGGAAAATTACATTGTTAGGTGACGAGAGATTAGTACAAGGGCTAACTATCGAACTAAAAAAGTTTGGTGCTTTTAGTGGTAAATATATTATAGAGTCTGCTGGACACAATGTAACAGGCGGTTATACAACAGATATTAATTTAAGGGGGGTGCTAAGTTATTAATGTCAAAGTCAATGCAATCAACTTCATTTGAAGCTGTTAAATACGGCATTGTTTCATCAATCAATCGTGCAAAGGCAACAGCAAGAGTACATTTTGAGGATTGTGATGATGCTGTATCAGATGAATTAAGTGTAATACCTTTCAGAACAATGAAAACGAAACACTATTGGATGCCGAGTGTAGGGGAGCAGGTTATAGTTTTATTTGCAGCCAATGCGCCTGACACGGGATTTATTATTGGTGCTGTATATTCTGATGTCGATACGCCTCCTGAAGAAATCGGAGAACAAGATTGTATAGGTATTTGGTTTGAAGATGGTACCATACTCAAATACGATTTGGATACTAAAACACTTGTTATGGATTGTACTGGTGAAATTAATATTGTGGCAAAACAACCTATAAATATTAAGGCAGAGAGTGATATGTTTCTAGATGGAAACCTACACGTTACTAAAGATATTATCGCTGGTGGGGTCAGTCTAGTGAATCACGTCCATCCATCTCCTGGAGGTACTACTGGTACACCAACGAAAGGATGATTAGATGATTGGGACATGGGGCAATGTAATTTTTTCTGTATCAGATAAGAAAGTCAATACATTTGATGGTTTTAAGCGTAGTGAATCAGCAAGATGGTCAAAGCATGATATACATGGCCAAAAATCAAAGTCTGAATTTACAGGCGTAGATAATGGAAAAGTATCTTTCACTATGCACTTTTCTGCCTTTCATGGCGTGAATCCTATCAAAGAATTAGATAAATTCATCAAGTGTGTGCGTAGTGGAGAAGCACACACTTTAATCATTGGAAATAAACGTGTTGGCGTTAATAAATGGTATCTGCCAAGCGTTGATCAATCATGGGACTATTTCGACAACAAAGGCAACATATTGAGTGCTGGTATTACAATAACGATGGAGGAATATGTATGACACAACAATATACATTAACTTACAATCCTTCAGTTATAAACTTTCGTCCTAATAGTGTATTGGAAGAAATCTTTCAAAATATAAATACAATCCTTGGTACGTCCAAATTTTCTGTACCTCTTTTTCGCAGTTTTGGGCTAATTGAATCATTTGTAGATAAGCCAGTAACGAACCTTCATCCGTTGCTTGTTGCAGAAATTTTCGAAGCAGTTGAAACATATGAACCACGTGTGATTGTAGAGGAAGTAAAGCTAGATGTAAACGTGGATGGCCAAGCCTATCCAACAATAATTTTTAGTCTTAGAAATGGGGTGGTATTGTGACGGTTATTTTGCCTGAAATAAATTTTTTAACAACTAACCCTGAAGAACTGGCCAATGAATTCATTCAAATGTATGAACAAACAGAAGGAAGGAAACTTGCACAAGCAGATCCATTAAGACTTATTTTTTTAACTTGTGCATCTGTGATCACTAAACAAAATGTGGCGATAAATGACGCAGCCAAACAAAACCTGCTTTATTATGCACGTGGCGATGTCTTAATTCACAAAGGAGCTGAGTTTGATACGCCAAAAATGGAAGCAACTGCAGCTAAAACAACACTAAGAATACATCGTACCGTTACAGAATCACTTAGATCATCAATACTTATAAAAAAAGGTGATTTATTAGCTACTTCAAATGAAGGAGCTATTTTTTTTGCTTCAACACATGACGTAGTTATTGAACGAGGCGATTGGTTTATTGATGTTCAGTTAGAATGTACAACAAAAGGGCCAGAAGGTAATGATTTTGCTATTGGAGAAATCAACAGCTTAGTGAAGCCATTGCCATATGTAAGCAAAGTTGAAAATATTACAGTTTCAGCAGGTGGATCACTAGAAGAAGATGAGGAATCATACCGAAATCGTATTTATTTAGCACCTGAAAAACTTTCTAATGCAGGACCCACTGGGGCATATGAGTATTATGCAAAATCGGCATCACCACTGATTAGCGACATTTTTGTAGATTCTCCACAACCTGGTTATGTAAATATTAGCGTTTTATTAAAAAATGGAGAATTACCTTCAGAAGAAATTATTCAATTAATTTATGAAAAAGTGAATGCCAGGGACGTACGGCCACTGACAGATTTTATTACTGTAAGTGCTCCAGAAATAGTCACTTATGATTTAGATGTTGTTTATTACATCGAAACAAATGCAGTAGATAAAACACTTATCCATCAAAATGTTGAAAAAGCTATTGATGAGTATGCTAAATGGCAATCGTCAAAGATTGGCCGTGATATTAATCCATCAAAATTGATTAGCGATTGCTATAAGGCTGGAGCAAAGCGAGTCGAGGTAAGGAAACCTTTTTTTATGGCTATTAATAAAGGCCAAGTTGCTGTTATGGAAAACAAAAATGTAACATTTGGGGGCTTAGAGGATGATTGACTTAAAACAAAATACTCTTTTACGTGAGATCCCCAATAACCTACTACAAGATGAAAAGGTTAAAAATTTAGCGAAAACATTGCAGACATCATTGGATCAAATGCGAGATTGGGCTTATAAAATTAACTACACGTTACATTTAGATAAATTAGATGATGCAGTGTTAGACCATTTGTTGTGGGAGAAACACATTGGCTGGAATGAAGGATTGTCGTTGGCTACTACACGCCAACAAAAAATCAATCTTATTCAAACAGCTATCAATACCCACCGACGCAAAGGAACACCTGCAGCAATCGAACAGGCCCTTGAAGCGTTAAATTTGCCTGGTGATGTGATTGAATGGTTTCAATACGAAGGAGAACCATTTCACTTTAAAGTTGAAGTAACTACCACAAACATTACAAGTAAAACTTTATTCTTACTTAGGCAACTAGTAAACGAATATAAAAACACAAGATCATGGCTCGACTTTGTGGCTGTAAAGTTGCCCAAAAATGAGTATATCGAAATTGAATCTAGCAAGTCGCATTATCCAGTTTACTTGCCTGTTTGTGGTGAGATTTATTGCGAAGGCGTACCAGGTGCAGGCACTAAAAAATCAATTGAAATTGAATCGAAAAACTACACGTATCCAGTTTACATGCCGATATGTGGTGAAATATTTGCTAGCGAGGTGATAGACACATGGTAACACGTATTTTATTAGACCGAACATATGAATTTTGGAGAGACATGATGAAGAAGGCTGTTGTGACAATAGACGGCCAAGATGTGATCAAATCATTCCATTCGCAGGAGATTGTAGGAGACACAGTAAAAACTTATGTGTATTTGGATGATGGCCATGGTCATGTAACCAATGCAAAATTAGTTGATGCTCAAGGAATTGAATTAGATCGATATGAAACATCAATTGAACAGAGTGATGATGGTGTAATGATCATTTTTACACTCACTGGCACGTTGAAAGGGGATCTGCAGACATGAGTTTAGTAGTCTCTAATAAATATGAATTAATATATTGGCGTGATCGTATCTGGAAAATAGGTCCTGATGGCAAATTAATACCTCAACTGGACGAAAATAATCAGATCATCTACAATCCACTCACTGGACAACCAGAATATGAGTATTTAGAATCTGGAACACGTGTAAATGCGAAGCGCCTAAATCATATGGATGAAGGCATCTATTCAGCTCATGATTATATTGTAGAGCTCAAAGCAACCATCAGACGTATGCAGATCCAAATGGAACTTGATGGTCGAGTGCCAGGCGATTCTGGAACATTTGCAGATACACTTGATGGCAGCTCTAATAAAATTAAATTAGATACCGCCTTAACAGATATTATCGAAGCTGTTACAGCTGGTACAACTACTTTAAAAGTGGCTAGTGTTGATGGTTTTACACCATTTACGCAAGTCACTATTTTTGATGATGTGGCGAAAGAGGACGTTGTGATTACAGCAGTTGGTAAGGATACAATAACGGTGCAAGCTCTTAAAAATGCATATAAAAAAGGTGCTAAAGTGGCTCGTAGTAATGTCTCAATTGATACGGTCAATGCTGAAATGGGTGTCGGTGATTGGCAGACATTCAAAGTTGAATTAGTGGAGGTGGTTTAAGAATGGCACAGTATTATTATGAAAAATTTACAGTAATAGAAACACCTATCTATGAATATGCGTATACGTGGGGTAGTGAATTAAATACTTTCGAGTACGTAAAAACAGGTTATGAGAGCTTTAGTTTTGATAAAAATACAGGTAAATTTACGCTAACAGGCGCGCAAATAACAGCCATTAGTTCTAACGGCGGCCCGTCACCTGTCTATACATTGGGAGGTAATACTGGTCAGCAATTAGTACAGAACTATGTACAAGCCGCAAACTTGCCTGTTATGTTTAAAATGGCAGAGGTCAAGCAAAACCTAGTACGCACAGACTATTCAAAAGGCTCATTAGTGCAATCCAACATTGCCGCAGAGGACGGCACATATCCCGCAAACGGACGCCATACGGACGGTTTTTGGTATGTAAAAGGTGCGGCAGTTGGGCCGTTGCCTCCAGGTACTGTAATTAATCAACCGTATAGTACAGTGGGTAATGGTGGGCGTAAATTAGTTAGATTAAAAGACGGAACACTATTTGTTGCAGTTATATCAAGCGCAACCGAGTGGAGAATATACAAGTCAATAGATAACGGAATTACTTTTTCGGAATTTTTACGTAAACCTTTTTCGGTTGGAGAAATGGCGCTAACGACTGACGGAAACCGCCTTTTCATTGCTTTCACACACTCGAATACAAACATAAAGTTTTTTGCCTATAATGCCGATGGTACAGTTATAACGGGTATTGAACCTGTCAATGGCAAAAACATTGATTCGAGTCAATCGTCATTGGATAAAGTATCTTTAACTGTTGATCCGTCAAACGGTCACTTATACGCGGCGTGGTCAAGTAAAAATACAACTTATCCAAACACATTTAACTTGCGCTACGCAAAGAGTTCAGACGGAGGGGTTACATGGTCAACGCCCGAACAAATTACAAGAGAAAACGATCAATATAGGCACTTTGTTTACCCATCCATTGTTGTAGCAAACGGTAAGCCGTTTATTTTAACTTTCTATAGAAATACTTCTACTTATTTCATTTCGTGTATGTCTTTTAATGGATCAACGTGGATTAATAACCCAGTATCTTCGCAAGTAACAACATACACCTTGAGAGGCCCGTCAGCTGTAGTAGATAAAAATGGCGTCATACATGTAACATGGTCTAGTGGTATATCCACGGATTCATATTTCCATCCTTTTTATGCTAGTTCAGCAGATGGAGTTGTTTGGAGTGCGGCAAAGGTTTTGAAAGAGGGCAATGATCCATCGATAACGGTGGACAAAAATAACAATCTGGTTATATTAGCCGTGAGTCCATTTTCTTACGTTAATCAATATACTAAAGACGGAGACGTTTGGAGAACCGTGGTCGTAACCAATACAACTATTGGTAATTTAACAAACGTTTCTACACTTTACGATCCTAGTTTTTCAATAACATTTGGCATTACACCACCAGCTATTTTCCAAACACCTAAGGATGTCAGATACATCGGAACATATTCGATGAATAATCAACCAAACATTACATTGACATCACCAACTAACAATCAAACGCTTTATGAAAACGACACAATCAACATTTCAGGCGATGCCTACGATGCAGATAAAGACCAATCGGTTACAGTGTTCTATCAGATTGACAGCGAGCAAAGAAAAGTCTTAGCAACAAATGTCAGTCAAACGCAAATAACACTATCCAAGCAGCTCACATTTAAAGGTGGCAAACTGTATGATGGCGAAACGGTGCTTACTGGAACGCTTGCGGAAGGTGTAGCACACACGTTAAAAGTTTGGGCAGTAGACAGTGAAAACGGTCAGTCTGCTACTATTGAGCGATCATTCTATGTCGTGCCTAATCGAGCGCCATTACTTGCTATAGATGAAATTGTGCCGAGTGGAATTATCAATACTGATAAATTTAAAATCAGTGGTACTGCATCGGATCAGGATGCAAATTCAAATGTGAAAGTAACAAAAAAAGTTAATACTACAAACCCTATCGAAATCTATAACGGACCTGGCGGTGCTTGGGAGTTTGATATATCACTCGCTGAACTTGTTGTAGGTGAAAATATTGTTGTTGTTGAGGCAATAGACAATTATGGAGCTAAGGTTAGTAAGACCATAAAACTTAAAAAGAATGAAGTGAAAACGCCTATTTTGCATGCTGTAGCGAGGTACAAGATTACACCTCCTGCTGGAACCGCAAAGGGCGTTTTATTATTTATTGAACGTGATGAGGATATGGACCTTAAAGTTGAGTTATCCATGACATTAGCTGGTGAGCAAGAGCAGTATCAAACGCTAACAGCCGATAACACAGCTCCTATGCCTAACACTAACGGCATTGTCGAGGATACTTATTATCATGAAGCGACAGAGCCGAAAGACAATATCATTCTGAAACTTTCTACAACACGGCCAGATGCTGCTGTAAATCATAAAATCCACTTAATATCGGGGGCGATTGAGTAATGGCTATGGAATATAATCAGCGTGAAAAAGATGGCTCAATGGGGGAACCTGTAAAGGTTGGTAATGGTGAAACTCCAGGAGAAACAATAGAAAGACTAGAAAAAGAAAAACAATTATTACTAGCACAAAATAAAGCCCTTGGAGAGCGTATGGAATTCATGGAGGACCTTATTGCAGAAATTGCGATGAAGGTATATGAATGATGCGCTTTTTAAAATGGGTTATTTTGTACTTTAAAGGAGGTGAGATCATGATGGCAATGTTTTTCGCACAACGTGTAATTTTAGGTAAAACGCAATATAGTGAAGTACCTTCAACATTACAACCAGGAGTAAAAGAAATTTTAGTGGAATCAGGTTTAGATTTCTTAGCTGAATAAATAAAATGGCGCAGACAATAGTCTAGCGTTATTTTAGTTTGGGATTTTGCCCTTCACTGATGATTGTGGAGGGCTTTTATTATGTAAATATTAGTAGGATAAATCTTCTTTTTGTCGAATTGAGTAGATGAAAGGGGAGACTTTAGATGGATTATTTATTAACGTCATTGCGCTATTTTAAAATAGAAAATTATAAGGAGAGCACACTTTTTCCAAATGATATGGATAAAGGTAACTTTACCTTATTGAATAATAGTAGAGGTGATCTAGAGAGAATTTTAAAAAGTTATGGATATTTAGAGAATTTTGGTTTAGTACACTTAAACACTGTTAAAGATAATTTCGCATGTGTAGTAATATATAATGATTGTCCTGCAGATCAATCAATAAGAACTCAAGAAATGCATATTCATTATATGAAAACTAAATACTTTGCGATGTCTCTTTGGTTTATTAAAGATAACTCAGTATTGCCGTATGTTACAACAATAACAAGTGATAAGGTAATTCCCCCGCAGATTCTCAGGAATACAGCTTACTACACCTGCTCCGATGGAGTAATTAAAGATGTATCATTTACTTATGATGATATCAAAGAAGCTGAATATTGGGTTGAAGTACTTACAACTCATGCTATTAAGATAAGCGGAGAGAGAGAAATTAAATCAGATAAAGTTGAAAATATTAGTTTATTTCCTTACAGCGAAACTACTAGTTTAAGTAGAGCTTTATTGTATTTAGATATCGCTAGAAAAGAAACATTTTTACCATCTAAAATAGCTAGCTACATTACAATTTTAGAAATATTATGTGCAGTGAATGGTGAAAATACTTATAAAGTTTCTGAAAGAGTAGCAGCTTTATTAGGTGGAAATTCTGATGAGAAAATGAATCTATTCTACAGTGTAAAAAAGGCTTATGATTTTAGATCAAAGTTTGTTCATGGATCTCATATAAATTATCAGGATGTTTCAAAAGTGAGTGAGATTAGTATTGAATTAGATGAAATAGTTAGAAACGTTTTGAAAAAAATAGTAAAAGAACATACAAATCTGATTTATTCAAATAAAAAGAAACAAGGTTTTTCAAATTTTGAAGCTGTTGATAAAGAATTTATTAATATAGTACTAAATAATTAAAATAGAAATTTTATTGGTGAATAGTTGGGAATTTTAAGGATGCGCAAAATGCGTGTCCTTTTTATATTGGGAAAAGGGAAGTGTTCAAATGGAAAAATGGATTGCTGTAGTGAGTGGAACGATAGGCACAATCGTTTCATATTCGGTGGATGGTCTAGGAATGGCAGTTACTGTTTTGATTGGTTTTATGGCCATTGATTACCTAACAGGTATTATGAGTGGGGTCGTAAATCAAAACTTAAATAGTCGTACAGGCTTTAACGGTATTATTCGAAAGATTTATTACTTAATGCTAGTCGGTTCAGTTTACTTATTGTCTGTTGTAATACCTGGCATCGAGTATGCAGGGGATGGAGCAGCCATTGCATTTTGTGTACTAGAATTTATTTCAATCACTGAGAACGGTACTAAAATGGGTTTGCCAATGCCTGACTTTGTAAAAAATATTTTAGCAATCGTGAAGGATAAAACAGGAGAGGGTGAGGTTAAATGAGCTATACAATTGAAAAACGCTTAATGTCAGGACTTCCTAATCAGGCTTTGACAGCCGTAAAGTATGTCATTGCCCATGAATCAGGTAATGGTAATAATACAGGTCCAAATGCATTAGAAAATGAAATTGCATACATGAACCGAAATAAAGCAGAGGCATTCACTTCCCACTGGGTAGGTGGTGGAGGGCGTATCGTGCAAATTGCGCCAGTAGGCAGGTTACAATATGGTTGTGGTCCAAAAGGTAATCCACTTAGCTATGCCCAGGTGGAATTGGCTCGTACTTCTGATAAAGAGCAATTCAAGAAGGATTATGCTGCTTATATTTGGTTGTTGAGAGAGCTAGCAAAAGAGGCTAGAATACCTGTTGTATTAGATGGGGCAGGTAACGGTATTAAGTCACATCGATGGATTACAGATAATCTTAAAGGCACGACACATAGAGATCCTTATTCGTATTTAGCGAGTATGGGAATCTCCGAGGCACAATTCAAATTAGACATCTTGAATGGCTTGGAGGAAGTAAAAGGGGCGCAAATTACAGAAGCTAAAGTTATGCTAAATGATACAAAAACTATTCCAGCTGTGATTATAGATGGTAGGACTCATGTTCAAGTAAGAGAACTAGCAGAGCTGTTAGGATTGAAGTTGGTTTATAACAATGAAAGTAAAATAACAAAATTATACGAAGTAAAATGATAATATCAGCTCTCTTGTAATTCAAAGGCCCATTACCAATTAAGGTAACGGGCTTTTTTATTCTTCAATTGTCTCATCAAAAGTTTTTCTTCCTGGATTTATTTTATTAACATGAACATTTATTTTACTTATTGAATCTTCCGTTAAAGGTATTTTTCCATTATGCTCGATTTTTTTCCACACCTTTACATTACTTCTGTATAGATATTCTGATAAACGATATACATCAGCATCTAATTTTAGACCTTCTTGATAAGTTTCTTTAACTTCTTTTTCTATTTGTTGAGCGATATTTTTTCTCACTTCATCCGTAGTAATCTTTCCTTTGAATCCATTGAGTGTTCCTTGTATTTTGATATCAATTTCAAATTCAACTTGATCGTTTTTATTAACAATGGGCTTAACTTCGAGATTTAATTTATCTAAATCAACGGTTAGATAATCTCTTTCATCACCTACTAATTTAAAAGTGACTTCTCCCCGATTCGTATCTTCATTCATCCATTGATTACCTCTTGCTAAGGAATCTGTAATAAAACCTTTAACCCCATTTTTTGTGAGAATACCTATGCCAGAAAAAGTAGTTTCCTCCATTAATTCTTCATCATTTTCCCAATTTTTCTTCATTGTCACATAAGGTATAGCAACCTCATGGTTTGGTTCATTTAAACCAATAATTAATTCCCTTAAATTTATAGGTTGAACAAATGATAATTGTTTAGTAGTACTAATTGGATTACTTAATTTTGAAGCTGTCAAAGAATTTCGCAAAATTGGTGTTACAAGCATTAAGTCATTAATAGGGTCCTTTGTGCAATAAACCCAAATATGATATCTTGTTTCTCGAAAACGAATAAAAGTATCAATAACAGGAATGCTTCGTTCATTTTCCATGGCACGTTCTGATAAGATTAGGTATCTCATATGTCCCCAAAAGATCTCTTGATCAGATGAACGGTACAATTTATAAATCGCTTCTTCGATTGTTTTACCTTCAGCATACCCGACTTCAGCAGGTTCAACATCACCACCAGATTGCTGTGATCTAGCTACATCAGCAAAATTGATAATTTGTAAGTAGACTTTATATTTATCATCTTCAAAATCAACTCCTACAGCATTGATATAGTACATCCTTTGAGGTTCAGTTACATCCCAACAGCCTGAGAGGAATAAAGTGATTAAAATAAGTGGAAAAATGGATTTGTAATTTCTGTTCATTTTTTCGCCTTCTTTTTTGTTGTTGTTTGTTAAGTATGCGCATGATAGATTTGATCTAAACAAATAAAGGATCTCTTCTAAATCTAGAAGAGATCCAAGGGTACTTCAGTGGTAGAAAGAAAAAACCACTCAAATGAGTGGCTTTATTTTTATTCTAATCCTAATTGAGTTTTGTTCATCAATTTTCCGCCCTGGAACATTAAAGATGCATTACCACCTAATGATTTACCATTATAGCTATACATAACTACATCTCCAGATTCAGATACAACCGCACCTTCACCACCAAGAATCTCAAATACTTGTTCTTTAGTCATGCCATTTTCTAACTTGTTAAATTGCTCAAGAGTAATTTCAATATCCGATGTCTCCACACCAAATTGAGATTTGTTGATTAGTTTGCCACCTTGGAACATCATAGTAGAAGATGCCATGACACCATCAGTTTCAAATTCATACATGACTGTGTGGTGAGGTTCACCAGCTGATCCCGTTTCAGACATTATTTTACCTTCAGCACCAACAATTTTTACTACTTCTTCATACGTCATGCCATCTTTAATTTGTTTGAACTTTTCCTCAGTTAATTTGCCATCTTCTTTAGTAGCTGGTGCTGATGTCTCTTGCTTAGAATCAGTAGAAGTTTCAGCAACTGGTTTTTCATCTTTTGTTGACTCATCCTTTGTAGTAGTTTCTCCACAACCTGCTAGTCCAAGACTTAATACTAACGCTACACTAAATACTATTTTTTTCATTTGTAAATTCCTCCCTCTTTATTTCCATTTTAGGGAATCAGGAGACAAATGTACATATAAAAAAACAGACAACCATGTTAGTTATCTGCTTTATATTTTACGACCATCTTCTAATACAAAATTTGCTTCGTATTTAACTCCCAATACTTCTGCAATTAGGTTTAATTCTTTCTCGTTGAAATTGTCTCGTTTTAATTTGTTGGAAATGTTGGGTTGAGAAGTACCCATTTTTTCAGCTAGCTCGGAAAGCGTTAAGTCTTTTTCTACCATAAGCATCTTTATTTTTTTAGCCATCCCCATATGAACACCTTCTTTCGTTTATTTTTCTTATAACTATAATACACCAAATGATAATTAAAAATAAATAAAATATCACTAAAAAATTATAAAATACTTTACATTATAATTTTTTCGGTATATATTATCATTAATTAGTTATAAAAAATAATGAAAGTGAGGTGGAAACGATGGCGTTTGAATACTTAGCAACTTATAAAACATTTGAATCAGTAGCAGACATGGACACAGCAGTTGAGGAACACATTGCGGCTCATTACTATGATTTAACAGAATCAGAACGTGCCATCGTTTTCAAACTTGCTTCTCATAGCTTAGAGCATCCAGGAGCCTGTCATTTGAAAGCTGCCACAATTGCTGCAGCATTGGAGATCAGCACAAAGACAGTTTATCGGAGCGTTAAAAAGTTAGAGGAATTAGGCATCATCGAAAAAGTACTAGGAACGAAATTAAACGGCATCAAAGGGGCTAGCATTTATCGCATTTTACCTTATGTCCCATCGAGCGTGTCCCAACGAGAAACACCTCGGGCCATCAGTAATGACGCGGTTTCTGAGACTTTTACAGAAAAGCAATCATCTAAATCTTTTAATCATTTATCTTTTAAAACAAGCACTTTACAAGAAATATATAATAATGCTCACGCTGAAAAAGAAGCTCATAAGGAATGGATGAATGAGTATCAAGCTATGCTATTTGATTTCATGAATAGTCTACCTCTAACTGATTCTTTGAAAGATGAATTACACAAGGTTGTAATGGCTACACAAGTAAATTCTGTGGATGAATTTATAAAAGCTAAGAACGTGCTATTTAAAATTGCTATGGATATTAAAGAAGGTATTTTAACAGTTACAAGCACATTAAGAGCCGTATTTGTAGGGGCGTTTAACAAGGCTGTAGAGCGTTCTAATAAGAAGGTGACTAATTCATCATCTATAGAAGAAACAGCTAATAGAGAGCGTCCAGTACCTTTCTATAACTGGCTGAATGAGCGTGATAGTCGTTCGGAAATATGTAGTAGACCAAACTTAGAAAACTGGCTGGAATGGTGAAAGGGGGACTAGTATATGACTCATTTTGAATATATAGAACTGCAGGGGCAATTAACAATTTTTGATTTGGAAGATCAATATGAGGAAATGAAGTTTAAGAAGGAATCCACAAATGTTAATAAGCTTGTTGATAAAAAAATGTATATTGAGCCTCGCATGAGAGTATATATTGTGCATAAGTAAAATGAAAAAGACTGCCTTATTTGGACAGTCTTTTGTGAAAAAAATGTGTAAAAAAAATTGAATTTTATTGTAGTGTAACGTAAATTATGTTTTTTCTAAAAACGTCTTAAAACGCTGTTATATCAACGTTTAGAACATAAAACTATTAATCTTGTGTAGTCGGTTGTAATCATAATTTTTTCGTGGGATGGTTACGAACCACGGTGCTTTCACACAAGTAAACATTTTATTATAGATATCTAGTAGAAGTCAAATGTCAGACTTTGTCCACAATGACCTAGCGTCGCAAAATTGTCATAAATATTTTTTACTATGTTAAAAAAGAAAACGAATAACTAAAACAGCGTAGTTTAGCGGTTTAAAGCGCCAAATTGAATGATTAGCTAAAATATTTTGTTAAATTTAAAAGTCAGAACATTCATAATGTTGTTGACGAGGCTCAATAATAACGATAATATAGCGATACATTCACACTTTGTTTGGATAAAGTGCGATAGATATTTTAGTTATTAATCGGGGGGATTATTTGTGAAGGGCAATGTAAAAAAGCTGTCATTCCTTCTATTTGGATTAGTGTTACTTCTTGCTGCCTGTGGTAGTGGTGGTTCTAGTTCAACGGATTCAAAAGGGAATGAATCAAACAACGCAAGTGAGAGCGGAAATGCAGATGATAAAACATATAAAATCGGCATTACTCAAATTGTTGAACATCCATCTTTAAATGCAGCAACAGAAGGCTTTAAAAAGGCAATTGAAGATGCTGGATTAAAAGTTGAATATGATTCACAAATTGCACAAGGAGATAACAGTCTTAACACAACGATTGCTAACAATCTAGTGAGTGCAAACGTAGATTTAATTTTTGCTAACTCTACACCTTCTGCTCAAGCAGCTGCTACAGCTACAAGTGATATTCCAATCATCTTCACTTCTGTAACAGATGCTGTTGGTGCACAGTTAATTGAATCAATGGAGAAACCAGGAAAAAATGTTACAGGTACAATCGATTTACATCCTGAAACGATTTCTAAAACAGTAGCATTTCTAAAAGAGCTTGGCGCAAAGAATGTGGGTATGGTCTACAATGCTGGTGAGCAAAACTCTGTAGCACAAGTTTCAGAAGTGAAAAAAGTTATGGGTGAGCAAGGCTTAACGGTTGTAGAAGCTTCGGCATCCACTTCAGCAGATGTGAAACAAGCAACAGAATCGTTAATTGGTAAAGTAGATGCTTTCTATATTATTACTGATAACACAGTGGTTTCTGCGTTAGAATCTGTTATTGATGTTGCTAACACAAATAAATTACCACTTATCGTAGGAGAGCTAGACTCTGTTGCACGAGGCGGTTTAGCTGCTTATGGTTTCGAATATTTTGATATTGGCTATGAAGCTGGACAAATGGCTGTGAAAATTTTAAAAGGTGAAGCTACACCTGCTGATACACCAGCACAATATCCACAAAATCTAAAACTACTAATCAATAAAAAGGTAGCGGATGATTTAGGAATTGAAATTAAAGATTCTTGGGGTGCAGAACTTCTAGAAAAGTAAAACGAAGCGGGGGAGAACTATCCCCGCTTTATCTTCATTTATAAGCGGTATAAATAAAAAAGAGATTTAGGAGATGATTCAACGATGTTTTTAGCATTATTTGGCGCAGTGGAGCAAGGAATCATCTATGCAATTATGGCACTTGGTGTATATTTAACATTTCGGGTGTTAGATTTTCCGGATTTAACGGTTGATGGAAGCTTTGTAACAGGGGCGGCAACTGCAGCAACAATGGTCTTGCTTGGCTACCACCCAATCTTAGCGACTTTAGTGGCAATTGTTGCTGGATTTATTGCTGGATGTATGACAGGAATTCTCCACACGAAAGGGAAGATTAATCCGCTATTATCAGGGATATTAATGATGATTGCATTGTACTCAATAAACCTACGTATTATGGGGTTTACTGCAGAAAATACGATAGGTCGCCCGAATATTCCACTGCTAAATTCAGAAACGATATTTTCAAAGTTTCAAACATTTTGGAGTAATTTAGGGATCGATGATGCTCTTAATAACCTATTAAAAGGCATGGGATTTCAGCATGTACCAGGTACATGGAGTGTGCTGATTGTCGTATTAATCATCACGATTTTAATTAAATTATTAGCAGACTGGTTCTTAAAGACTGAGGTAGGGCTTGCTATTCGAGCAACTGGTGATAATAAACGAATGATTCGTAGCTTCTCAGCAAATACAGATACACTTATCATTCTAGGTCTAGGACTTTCTAATGCACTTGTCGCATTTTCTGGAGCTTTAATCGCACAATACTCGAAGTTCTCCGATGTTAGTATGGGGATTGGTATGATTGTTATCGGTCTTGCTTCGGTTATTATTGGTGAAGCCATTTTTGGTACAAAAACAATTATTCGTACTACTTTTGCAGTCATTGCTGGCGCGATCATTTATCGTATTATTCTAGCATTAGCTTTACGTGTAGATTTCCTTGATTCAGGAGATATGAAATTAATTACAGCAATCATCGTTATTTTGGCACTTGTCTTACCGCAATTTATCAATAAGACTAAGGAGCGCAAACGAAAGGCGAAACGTGCTGCAGAACTTAAACCAGTAAAAACTGTAGAGCGAGGGGGAAAAGGCCTTGCTTAAATTACTTGGCATTAATAAGGTGTTTAATGAAGGAACACCAGATGAAAAAATTGCACTTGCAGAAATTAATCTTCACTTAAAACCAGGGGATTTTGTGACAATCATCGGTAGTAATGGAGCAGGGAAGTCTACGATGATGAATATGATTTCAGGAGCTTTAACACCTGATTTTGGGACAGTGTCCATCGATGGTAATGATGTGACGAATTTACCTGAATATAAACGCTCGCAATATATTGGTCGTGTGTTCCAAGATCCAATGGCAGGTACAGCACCTGCTATGACAATTGAAGAAAACGTCGCATTAGCATACTCAAGAAATAAGAGCAGAGGCTTACGTATCGGTGTAGATAAAAAGCGCCGTGAATTTTTCAAGGAATCATTAGAGATGCTTGGTTTAAATCTTGAAAATCGACTTTCCGCAAAAGTAGGCCTACTGTCAGGTGGGGAACGTCAAGCATTGTCATTATTAATGGCTACATTCACGAAACCGTCTATTTTATTGCTGGATGAGCATACAGCTGCACTTGATCCATCTCGTGCAGAGTTAATTACTCGGATTACAAAGTATCTAGTGGAAAAAGATAATTTAACGACATTAATGGTCACGCATAATATGCAACAAGCTTTAGATTTAGGGAATCGTCTTATAATGATGGATAAAGGGCAAATCATTTTAGAGGTTGGTGAAGATCGTAAACATAAATTAACCATCCCAGATTTAATGGCTGAATTTGAACGCATACGTGGTGAAAAAATGAATTCAGATCGTGCTTTATTAGGATAATTGGAACGCTAAAAGGAATCGAGAACTTTCACGCTCGATTCCTTTTGTTATTTTCTTAAGTTGATGACCAAATCAATTCACCTGCTAAGCAGTGAGACTCTTTATTTTAAACTAGTAAGCCAAATAGTTGAAGGTCATTGTTTACTTCTTTGTATTTGAAGCCAAACTCATTCATTCGCGCTAGCAACCCTTCATAATCAGCTCGATCGCCAAGTTCAATACCGACTAAGGCAGGACCACTTTCTTTATTGTTTTTCTTAGTATATTCAAACGTAGTGATGTCATCATTTGGTCCTAGCACACTAGTGAGGAATTGGCGTAGTGCGCCTGCACGTTGAGGGAAGCTGACAATGAAGTAGTAAAGCAACCCTTCATGAATAAGCGACTTTTCCTTAATCTCCTGCATTCGTCCAATATCATTATTACCACCACTAATAATGACAACGACTGACTTACCTTTAATTTCTTCCTTATAAAAATCAAGAGCTGCAACTGACAGTGCTCCAGCAGGCTCGGCAATAATCGCATGTTTATTATATAGATCTAAGATTGTTGTACAAACTTTGCCTTCAGGTACAAGTAGTATGTCGTCTAAATAGCGACGACAAACATCATATGTGTGATGACCGACGCATTTTACTGCAGCTCCATCGACGAATTTGTCAATCCAATCAAGAGCCACCGCACCACCTTCAGCAAAAGCAGCTTTCATACTGCCCGCTCCAGCCGGTTCGACACCAATAATTTTACTAGAAGGGGAGAGGTTTTTCACGTAGGCAGAAACGCCTGACATTAAGCCACCACCGCCAATACTACCAAATACGTAGTCGATTGGTTCCTCCATGTCATTCATAATTTCAACTGCTACAGTTCCTTGACCCGCAATAACATCGAAATCATCAAATGGATGAATGAAAATTTTACCGTGTTCCTCACAGTAACTTAACGCGCTTTCGGCAGAGTCATCAAATGTATCGCCTGCTAAAATAATCTCTACATATTCACGGCCAAACATGCGGACTTGATCTATTTTTTGCTTAGGTGTTGTTTGGGGCATAAAAATGCTAGCTTGAATTTTTAATTGTGCACAGGCGTAAGCTACACCTTGTGCATGATTTCCTGCACTTGCACAGACCACACCCGCATTGCGTGCTTCATCTTCAATTTTTTTAATTTTATAATAGGCACCACGAAGTTTGAATGAGCGTACATGCTGTAAATCTTCGCGTTTAAAATAAATATTTGCTCCGTATTTCTCGGATAAATAGTCGTTTTTTTGTAGTGGCGTATGCACAACTACATCTTTTAAAAAATGATGTGCAATTAAGACATTCTCTACTTGCACGGTTCTAGTATCAGCAACTTCCATAGTATTCATCCTCCGTTATACGTTTAAAACATTCATCTATAATAGCACACTTTTTTTGCTTTTTGTGATTAATTTTTAGTAAATTCTAAATTTTCCGTGTCTATTTTAAAATGTAAGCGTTTTATCAAATAAATACAACTCTCATAACAAAAATGGTCAAGCATATACTAGATTAGCTTAGGACAAGTGGGAGGGTAAATGGTGGAGATCATTCAAGGAATTCTATCTACATATAGGCAATTTTTTGATTGGGCCATGTGGCAGGAAGTATTGACCGACCCTGTATCTTGGGGGCTAATTTCCTCATTAATTATAATAGAAGGATTGCTGTCAG
>NZ_DAMDAY010000002.1:0-8823 GCF_032093475.1 Lysinibacillus sp.
TATGAAGTAGCTGCGTGCTCTCTACTTTTAAAAACATTTCCGCATACTTATTAAGCCCAAGAATAATACCGCTAGCATCACTTACAATAACAGCATAAGGTAAGTAATCGTACGCATTGAAGGAATGTGATCTTTCATGCGCATGGCTAACGTATAATTTATGGGCAACATCATCATTTAGTGTTGAAATTTGCGCAACAATCTCCTCTGTATTCGGATCATAAAAACATTTAAAAGATAGCATTTCGTAGTCGTTTCCAGCTGTGCGGATATTGAAAATTTCTTCCGAGCGCAAATCATTTTGTAATTGTTTGACGAATTTAGTCCATTTAAAATTAGATTGCTCGTCCATAGCTAAATAGCCAATATACGTTAAATTAAGATTAAAAAGCTTAATAGCAGCTTCATTGACGTTCAAAATTTTCCCTGCTTTATTCAGTATAAGTGTTGGTGACGAAGTACTTTTCATAAGATTTCCAAAACATTGATTAATATCATTTTGCTTCAACTTTCTCACCGAACCTTTCACAAGAGTAAAAAACCTCTAAATCGAATTTTGAGCCTTTACTATACTTTATGACAGCACGATTCTATTATTACAAAATTTAGTAAATTTAAGTATTTTAAATTATTTCACGAACCGTTCACAAAATAAATAGGTAAAAAGAATTATATTGTATGTCAGATACTTGACTGATACAATAAGATGTTGAAAGGAAGATTATTAAATGAATACTATTTTAACTACTTTAAACGCAAAGTATATTCACACAAATTTAGCATTGCGCTATTTAAAAGGCGCAGCTTTACCAGAGTTTAATCCAATTATAGCAGAGTATACAATTAAAGACCCTGCTTTTAATATTGTATCAGATTTGTTCCAAAAAAAACCTGATATTGTTGGATTTAGCTGTTATATCTGGAATATCGAAGAAACCATTCACGTGATTAAAATGTTAAAAACGGTCTGTCCAAATGTTAAAATTTTGCTCGGTGGACCTGAAGTTTCTTATGATTCTCACCATTGGCTACGCCGTATACCTGAAGTAGACTTTATTGTTATGGGTGAAGGCGAAACTTCATTTAAACAATTATTGCGCTATTTCCACGGAGAGATACTGTTGGAGGATGTTCCTGGGATTTGTTATTTAGAGGATGGAAAAGTAAAGATTCACGCACAGCCGCCAAAAATTGATCTACGGGAATTGCCAAGCCCATTTCGTTTCGAGGAGGACCTTCCCCATCTTAGCAAACGAATTCAGTACATCGAAACAAGTCGAGGCTGTCCGTTTAGTTGCCAATTTTGTTTATCTTCTATTGAAGTAGGCGTTCGCTATTTTAACCGTGAAAAAATTAAAGAAGATATTCGTTTCTTAATGGATAATGGTGCTCGAACAATTAAATTCGTAGATCGTACCTTCAATATAAGCCGTAGCTATGCAATGGAAATGTTCCAATTTTTAATTGATGAACATCAACCTGGTGTTGTATTCCAGTTTGAGATTACTGCCGATATCATGCGACCTGAAGTTATCCAATTTTTAAATGACAATGCACCAAGAGGGTTGTTCCGTTTTGAGATAGGTGTTCAATCTACAAATGATTTAACAAATACACTCGTTAAACGCCGCCAAAATTTTGAAAAACTAAAAAGAACGGTGACAATGGTAAAAGAGGGCGGAAAAATAGATCAGCATTTAGATTTAATTGCTGGTTTACCAGAGGAAGATTATGCAAGCTTCCGTCAGACGTTTAATGACGTTTTTGCTATGCGTCCAGAGGAATTACAGCTTGGATTTTTAAAGCTTCTACGCGGTACTGGACTTCGATTAGAGGCTGAAAAGTTTGGCTATACCTATGTAGATATATCTCCATATGAAATTTTCTCTAATAATGTTCTAACATTTGATGATATCGTTCGCATTAAACATGCAGAGGATGTTCTTGAGAAATACTGGAATGATCACCGTATGGATCATACCATCGAATATTTAGTTACAGAGGTCTTTGACACACCTTTTGACTTTTTCCAAAACTTCGGAACTTATTGGGAAACAAAAGGTTGGTCCCGTATTGGTCATCAGTTGGAGGATTTATTCCAACGCTTATTAATGTTTTTAGAAACGGTGGATGGTGTAAATTTAAACATTGTCAAAAGCTTAATGCAGCTTGATTATTTAATGGCTCAGCAGTTCCAGCCACGTAAACTATGGTGGAATGAACGCCCAACTGAAGAACAACAAAAGGCCCTTTATCATGCCTTACGTGAAGATCCAACTATCGCAGGTGAGGAATTTGCAAGCTTTAAGCTGTCTGAGAAGGAATTATTTAAGCATACACTAATTATCCCTCATGCTCTTGATTACCAAGATTTTAAGAATGGCAAAATTGTACAAAAAAATGGCTATTTGTTAACCTATTTCCGTCACGGCCAAGCACCTTATTTTGCAACAATTCATTCTATGTAATACGAAATGCTAGTCCTTACTAACGATCAGGACTAGCTTTTTTTCTGTCTTAAACTTTTCTAAAACCTTTATTTATGGACTTCCTGAATCAATAGATAATTAGTCAAGTATTCATAGCTAAGCTTCAAAACTTTAGGGCAAATGCCTTAAAGACATACTCTAAAAGCTTTGTAAATAATACCCACAAGGAAATTTTACTTTCGGGAAATATAATTTTAAATTTTTCGAAAATTATATGACAATTTAAGGAATTTACTTTTTTATATGAAGTATACGATGAAATGATGACACATTAGCATCGTATACTTCTAAAAAATTAGCCAATAATAACTCGTTCTTTTGGATAATGGAAGCTTGATTTTTTACCTCGTCCCCCACCACCAAGTGTATAAAGGAATGAAATTAAACCTACTCGGCCTATAAACATTAAAATAATGATAATGATTTTTCCAATCACAGATAAATCGGAAGTGATTCCTAACGACATACCACATGTTCCGAATGCAGAAGTAATTTCAAAAATAATTTGAATAAGTGACGCTTGTGGTTCTGTAATGAGCAAAATGATCGTTGCAATTAACACCATAAAAAATGCTAATAGGATTACCACGAATGAACGAAAGACGTCTATTAAATGAATTTCCCGCCCAAATACTTGAATATCTTCTCTTCCCCTTGCAAAGGTTATTAAAAATAAAATGGCCAAGGCAAATGTCGTTGTTCGAATACCCCCACCAACAGAACTTGGCGAAGAACCAATGAACATGAGAAAACTCATAAAAATATCTGTTGCCTCACTGAATGTCGTGACATCGTAAGTTGTTAATCCAGCGGAGCGCGTTGATACTGAATGAAACATCGCTGAAAAAAGAGCCTCGTGCCAAGACATTTCTTTAAAGGAATGGAATGATTCAAGGAGTAAAATGACAAGAGCACCAACAACAAATAATACCGCGTATGTTGATGTCGTAATTTTGGTAAACAGACTGAAGCGAAAATTCGCACGTCGATTAAGCAAAAACGTCTTCAATTCGATTAATACCGGGAAACCGATAGCACCTAACACAATAAGCACCATCGTAACCATTTGAACAAAATAATCATCATGGAAAGGCAATAAGCTCATTCCTGTAATATCAAACCCACCATTAGTTGTTGCCGAAATTGAAGCAAACACACCATGCAAGAACGCTTCTTCCAATGTATCAAAGTAATTGGTGAAGTGTAGTGTTAAAATAACCGTACCTACCACTTCAATACCAAATAAAATTTTCAAAATTTCACGAATTAATTTAACAACACC
Organism: Lysinibacillus sp.; assembly: GCF_032093475.1. NCBI lineage: Bacteria > Bacillati > Bacillota > Bacilli > Caryophanales > Bacillaceae > Lysinibacillus > Lysinibacillus sp. Next base: position 3,772 of record NZ_DAMDAY010000002.1, read on the forward strand.
TGACACACTGTACTGATTATGATCAATCATAATTAATTGACGTTCACGCATTCCAATTTTTTTCCCTACTAGCAGCCATACAAAGGTACCGAGTGACATAATACCGATGGCACCTAACTGTAAAATAACAAGAATCATCACAAGTCCAAAGGTTGTATAGGTTTCTGAAATATTAATAGTTGTTAAACCTGTGACACTTACTGCACTCACTGCGGTAAACAAACTATCTAAAAACGAAACTTTTACACCTTCTTGCTGAACGCCTGGAAGCCGTAATAACAGGAAGGAAATCGCTATGGCTATAAAGTAATAAGAAACAAGTACCTGAAATGGTGTGACAAGTTTATTTGATGATTTTTTCCAAGGCACTTTAACAACCCCTTCCACATATGATGCCCAACTAGATAGATAATAGTATAGAAAAAATACATAAAAAAAGAAAGAGGAATAGTTACACCTAAACATCCTAGTTTGTCGACAAAGGTTTAATTTGTATACTAAAGCCTTTATTCATTTGTTGAATAACCAAATCAGAGGAGAAAAAATAAGGAGTAAGTGGTCAAATGGGGGAGGAATAGTATCGAGGTTAATAAATTTTAATAATAAAAACAAGCATGAGAATTCTTTTTCTCATGCTTGTCTTTATTGTATTTAAAACCCTAATTATTCTTTTTATTACGAACTCCTACTAGATAGCCAACAAATGCAATGGCTAGCAAGACAACCCAGAATGTTAACTCCCACGCAGTGGAATGTGGAAACTCTTCAGGTAGTATTCCAACTTTTTCATGGGCTAATGTTAAAACAACCAGCTTCACACCTACCCATCCCACGATTAAAAATGCGGCTGTTTCAAGTGAAGGATAGTCATTTAATACTTTAACAAACCATTGTGCTGCAAAACGCATCATAATGACGCCGATAAATCCACCAAGGAGCATAACAATAAACTGTCCTCCATTGATACCACCTATATCAAATTCTCCTAAATGCGGTAAAGTTACGGCAATAGCAACTGCTGCCAGCATTGAATCGATAGCAAATGCAATATCTGCCGCTTCAACCTTCAGAACCGTTAACCAGAATCCAGAACCCTTTTTCCCAGATTTTTCAGTAGATTCTTCATCATCATCGTCTTTATGTTTACGCAAATCATAGATGTTTTTCGCAGACATAAATAGTAAATAGGCAGCTCCTACCGCTTGGATTTGCCAATAGTTTACCAACACTGTTATTACAAAAAGCGCTGAAAATCGGAAAATCAGTGCTCCAAATAATCCATAAAATAGTGCCTTTTTTTGCTGTTCTTGTGGTAAATGCTTGACCATAACAGCCATCACTACCGCGTTATCAGCCGCGAGTAATCCTTCTAATACAACAAGGACAATCAATACCCAGCCATATTGTAATAAAATTGTTTCCATTCTAGTGCCTCCTCTAAGCTCTATATACCAAAAACGACCATTTCATCTAAAGTACAAAAGAAAAAAACCCCTGCCTTTATTCAGGCAAAGGTCTCGCTAAGTAAATTCGTACCTTATTTCTTTTTGGTACATCAATCTACACGTCATTACGTATAGAGCCATTCACTATCACACCCGATGGCAAAAACCATGTCTTGACGAATGTGAAACCAGGTAAATTAATTTCCTGTTAGCTACTCCCCTTTGACAAATGTCGAAGGTATCTTCTTTCAATCATTATAGCACTATCATTTACTACTGACAAAAATATCTATATTATTTTTTACTTAATTTGAATGTGATAGCTCTCATCCTTATTATGGGCTAAATAAAAATCAATCATTCTTGGCATTGTCTGTATAAAATCCGGGCATGTAATATCACCTTTTTGTAAAATATACTGTGCTTCAGAGGTGTCAAATGTGGCATTCCATGTTAGATAATCTAATGTTTCTTGTTCGACACCTAGTTTTTTTCGAATAAAAGGAATCTGTAATGATAGCTTTGCCAGAGTAAATGGTATACGCCCTTTTGGATAAGAATTTGTCATCAGTTTCACCATTGTACGGTATACTTCCTGCACAGGATGAGGTTTGGGATCTGTTAAATGAAGAGTCTTACCTTCTGCACCTTGTTCGTTTGCCAAAAAAATAGAGGCATTTAAAATATAATCGATTGGCACAACGTTAATCGTCGATGTAGATTGACCAATATACGGAATCAACGGTAGACCCTTCAAGCGTTCCACCAAATTCAAAAAGAAGTAAGGTCCATCAAATTTAATGGTTTCACCAGTTTTAGAATGCCCTCTTACAATCCCAGGTCTAATAATCGTCAGAGGTATTTCTGATTTTAAATCTTCCACTCGAAGCTCAGCCTCATATTTTGTTTCCTCATAATAGTTTTTAAATGCTTGTGGTCGAATAAGTTCATTTTCACGTAAGACTCCTTCTCGAGTACCTGCTACATAGGCCGTGCTAAAATACATATAGCGTTTTAAATTAGGTAAGGTGCGCACAAAGTCATTGACCATTGTTGTTCCATGGACATTCACTTTCCATGCAATATCTCGCGGCACCGCTAAATCATAAATAGCGGCTAAATGCCAAAATACCTCGATTTGTGGGACAATCTCTTTGATTATTTGATCGTCTAAACCTAAATTCGGCAACGTAATATCGCCCTCTATAATACGAATCGAACAGTCAGGAAACGCTTCTACTATTTTGTTTTTTTCCTTCTGTGCTTTAATGGTTTCACCAGCCAGCACAATGGCAATCACCTGCTGCGTTTGTTTCTCTTGGAATAATGTTCGAATGAGCTGACTCGAAATGAAACCTGGAAAACCAGTAAAAAAGTGAACTTTCATATCTCATTCCCCCTATATCTAGCGCATCTTTCTTGTTTCTTTATCCACTAAACTATAAATAATGGGTACAATATACAAAGTAAGTAAAGTAGAGGTTACAAGTCCTCCAATTACAGCTATCCCCATCGGTTGGTTCATTTCTGTCCCTTCACCTATACCTAATGCAAGTGGTAACAACCCTAAAATAGTCGTTAACGCTGTCATTAAAATTGGACGAAGACGATCTTGAGTAGCCTGTAAAATAGCCTCATAAGTTGATATACCCTTCGCTTTTTGTTGATTAATATAATCAACCAGCACAATACCATTATTCACGACAATTCCTACAAGCACTAGGATGCCTATGACAGACGTCACACCAATTAAAGTTCGTGTTAAAAACATAGCTATAGCGACACCTATAATCATTAATGGGACTGAAAACATAATAACAAATGGATATTTAAAAGACTCAAATTGAGCAGCCATAACAATATATACAAGGACAATTGCTAACATAACTGCTAGTAGCATGTCATCAATTGCACTATCATAAAGCTCACGATCCCCACTAAAAACAATCTCCGTAGTAGGTGGTAAATTAACTTCTTCTAATGCTTTATCTACTTTTGCCGATATTCCCCCTAATGATTCCTTTGTTTCATAGTCAACAAAAAAGGCTACTGCTGCTGCCTGGTCAGAACGGCGAATGGATACTGGACCTTCCTGAATAGATATAGTAGCTACATCCTCTAATTTCACAAACAGTCCTGCTGGGGAACGAAGTTGCATCGTTTTGAGCGCATCTATACTATTATTAAATGTCTGTCCAAAACTTGTATAAACCGGTAACACAGCACCGTCCTCTGTAATTAGTTGGGATGTTAATTGTCCTTTTGTCATTTGATTGACGTTTTGAGCAATTTGTGCGGGTACAAAACCATAGTCTTTTGCCCTTTCGCGATCAACCTCAATTTCAATTTCTTCCACAGTATTATCTAAGTCTGTTGTGACATTTGTTACTTCTTGAATTGCTTGTAGCGCTGGCAGCACTTTATCAACAGATTGCTGAAGTCTTTGCTCGTCCGAGTCGGTTAATCGGAACGTTAACGTATGTGGTGAAGAGCCTGTTGCCGTCGATACATTAAAGGTAACCTCTGCTTGCTCCCCAAGCTCTCCCTGTAAATCTTGCTCCAACTCTTCAACAAATTCAAAAATAGAACGTTGCCTTTCTTCTAACGGCACTAGTTTCACATACATTTCGGCCTGATTAGGACTGGCTTGTCCACGTGCCTGTGATTGTTGTGTACCGCCAATTAAACTAACATAAACTTCCACATCTTTTTCCTGCTTTAAACGTTCCTCAATTTGCTTAACAACTTTTTCTGTTTCAGAGACAGCGACACCCTTCTCAAGGTTAATATTTATAGATGTGAATCCTTCATCGGTAGGTGGTAAAAATTCAGTTCCTATTTTTGTAAGCCCAAAAAAGGATAGACCAAAACAGACTACTGTGAAAACAAGGATTAACATTCGGTGCTGTAATACCCATACAATCGAAGATTTGAAACGCTTATAAAATAACGAGTTACTGCGCTGTACATCAAAATTGCTACTTTTCATTTTCAAAAGTCGACTTGCTAACATTGGCACAACTGTAAGGGCCACGACTAACGAAGCTATTAAACTGAACGAAATGGTTAAGGCAAATTCTGTAAAAATTTGACCTATCAAGCCTTCGATAAACATAACAGGAATAAATACAGCTATTGTTGTTAACGTCGAAGCTGTAATAGCAAGGGCTACCTCCTTCGTCCCCTCTTTAGCTGCAGTAATCGGATCCTTTTCTAAGCCTAAATGTCTTTCTATATTTTCAATCACGACTATGGCATTATCTACAAGCATACCAATTCCCAATGCCAGGGCACCTAGCGTCATAATATTGAGCGAAAAATCTGCAAAAAACATCAACACAAATGTCACAATAACCGAATAAGGGATGGCAATACCAATAATAATCGGGCTTTTTACACTACGTAAAAAAACAAATAGGATAAACATCGCAAATAGTCCACCTAGAATTAAGGAAGTACCAATGTTACTAATAGCTAAATCTACATAGTTACCTTGATCGACTAATATATCTGCTGTAATACCCTCATACTGTTCTTTTTTTAATAAATCATCTAATGTCTGCTGAAACGCTTTCGAAACTTCTGCGGTATTTGCACCAGATTCCTG